>NZ_JBSRZM010000012.1:0-121542 GCF_054057635.1 Arthrobacter sp. UYNi723 | reverse complement strand
ATGCCCCGCCGAAACCCTCCGGCGGGGCATTTCCATGCCCGGCCCGTTGTCACCGAAACCGACGCCGACATCGGCAAATAACGCGACGAGTAACAGGTGGCCGCAGGGGCACATCATCGGCTGGGAGCACACCTTCACCCACCAGATCCGCGACTTCCTGGTGGCCATCGACGCCGGCGCCGCTCCGTCGCCATCGTTCGAAGAAGGGCTGCAGGTGCAACGCATACTTGCCGCCGTCGAGAAATCAGCCAACAACAAGGGCACGCTCACCGCCGTTGAACATAAGTCGTATGCCACCGCTGAAGAAGCCTGACATGCCACGCCCCTATCCCCCGTTCACCGACCAGTGGGCCGACCTGCTACGTCGAGGAAGCGGCCCGGCTCGCCTCCGGCTGGGGCCATGACGGCCCGGAAATCGCCGTGTCCGGGGACCACCTGGACGCCTCGTGCTGGGACGAACCCGGCTACGTCGAGTCCAAGCTCGCCGTGCTGGAGAAGTACAACCTGAAGGTCTGGGCCATCTCCAACCATCTCAAGGGCCAGGCCGTCTGCGATGACCCCATCGACTTCCGCCACGAAGCGATCGTCAGCTCGAAGGCATGGGGCGACGGGACCCCCGAGGGCGACCGCCGGCGCGGCCTGCTGGCTGCTCGGCTTATCTCCGCTGTCCAACGCTCCGCCCGGGAAGGCGGCCGGCAAGACGTCCCCCGAAGTACCCGGAATTGACCGGGCATAAGTCCTCTTTATCAACCCTTAAGGAAAGGCAGTAGAATGCTCCGATCTCTCGATCGCATCAAGCGATCACGCATCGTAGCGGGCTTGGGAGCCGCGCTCACCGTAACCCTGTTGGCAACCGCATGCACGGGCGGGTCATCAGCACCCAACACCGCGGCGGCCAAACCGGCAGAGCTGCGGATGCTCTACACCACCGATGAAGCCAACAGCGCCGCCGTCGCGTCGCTGGTGCCGCAGTTCAAGGAAAAGTTCGGCATCGATCTGAAGATCGACAACCAGCCGTACGACGCGTTGCAGCAGAAGGTCTTCTCCGAGTTCGCTTCCAGCAGCAGCTACTACGACATCGTCGTCGTCGACACCCCGTGGGCGCCGGCCCTGGTGCAGAACCTTGAACCCCTGAGCCAGTTCATGCAGAACGGGGCCCTGAACCCTGACAGCCCGCAGTCCAACGTGGGCGACTTCATCCCCAAGGTGTTCTACGACACGGCCGTTTACAACGCTGATTCCCCGATCAAACGCTACCCGGACCCCACGGCAAAGCCCGACGCATCCGCGATCAAGAACGCCGGATTCGACGTGTACGGGATGCCGATCCAGTCGAACGTGGCCGTCATGGCCTACCGCAGCGACCTGTTCAACGACCCGGTCCAGAAGGAGAACTTCAAGGCCAAGTACGGCAAGGACCTCACGGTCCCGAAGACCTGGGATGACTATGCCCAGGTGGCAGAGTTCTTCACCCAGCCTGACAAGAAGCTCTACGGCACCACGGTCATGGCGGGCGTCGGCGACTGGGCCACCGATGACTTCAAGACCCTGCTCGCCTCCCAGGGCGGAGACGGGACCCTGGCGGACCAGAACGGCAAGCCCACGTTCAACACACCCGAAGGAACTCAGGCACTGGACTACTACGCCAAGCTCGCGCAGAGCGGACACGTACCCCCGGGCAGCACATCAGCGGACTGGGGTACAACCGCCGAATCGTTCGGCAGCGGCCTGACAGCCATGACGATCAATTACCACGACCTGAAGCTCGGTGACAACGTCAAGGGCGGCACCGTCGGCTACGCCCCGGTGCCCAGCGCGAAAGCCGCCGGCCCTCACTTCGGGACCTGGATGCTGAGCGTTAACAAGAATTCCAAGAACAAGGAATGGGCCTACCAGGGGATCAGCTGGCTGACCGCCGCCGAACAGCAAACGACGATGACCGCCGAAGCCCTGCACCCCAGCCGGACCTCCGTCTTTGCCGGCATCAAGAGCGATAACCCCCTCGCACCCTTCTACGACACCCTCGGAAAATCCCTCGCAGAAGGCGTTGGCCGTGCACGGTTGACCAACTACACCGAAGTCAGCCACGAGGTGGCCGTCGCAGTGAACAACGCAGCAACAGGCGCTTCCTCGCCAACGGACGCCCTCAAATCCGCCTCGGAGAAGGTCTCGGCCCTCCTCAAATCGGCCGGCTACTAACCCATCGGACCGCTCAAGGTCGCCCAAGGAGTATCGATAATGAAAGCAACCACCGCACCATCGGATGCGACCTTGACGGTTGACGCTTTCCGCCGCGCGGCCGGCCGTGCCACGGCCGGCCCGCACGGCAGGAAGCCGCTGACCTGGAAAAAACGTTCGACCCCGTGGATCTACATGGCCCCGGCCATGTTCGTCCTGCTGCTGATGACGGTGGCCCCGGCCATCTTTATCTTCTACTCGGCCTTCCGCAACGACAAGATCCTCGGTGGCGTGGGCAAATTCGTCGGACTGGACAACTTCATCACGGCGATCACCAACGCCTCTGTCCAGCACGCATTCCTGATCACATTCGGCTTCGTCGCGGTCGCGGTGATCCTGGAGATGATCCTGGGCTTCGCCCTGGCACTCCCGCTCGCGGCCCAGACCCGCGCCAACAAAGTCGGGGCCGCCCTCATGCTGCTGCCGTTCGCCGTCACCCCCGCGGTCGCGGCCATGGTGTTCAAGCAGCTGCTGAACCCCAACTACGGGTGGGTAGGCTACTACCTCGGCGTCTTCGGATTTCCCAAAGGCATCGACCTGCTCGGTGATCCGACATCGGCGTGGATCGTCCTGGTCATTCTCGACATGTGGCAGTGGACCCCGTTCGTCGCCCTGATCCTGATGGCCGGGCTTCAGTCCCTGCCGGGGGAACCCCGGGAAGCAGCGATGGTCGACGGAGCCACCCCATGGCAGATGTTCCGGCACATCACCTTCCCGGCCATGGTGCCGTTCATTGCCATCGCGGCCGTGCTGCGGACCATCCAGGCCTTCAAGACCTTCGATTCCTTCAAGATCCTGACCGGCGGCGGTCCCGGTGAATCCACCGAAATCATCAACCTGGGCATATTCCGCGTCGGCCTTCAAAGCTTTAACGTCGGTCTCGCCTGCGCCTTGGGCGTGGTCTTCCTGATCATCCTCTCCCTCCTTATCCCCGTCATGCTGCGCATCATCGGCCGCCGGGCAGACCCCGAGGAAATGTAATGACAACGACATCATCAACCAGCCGCGGCGGTGCCGTGGCACGCGTCATCATTGGACGCACCTTTCTGTGGGCATGGCTCCTGGTCGGCCTTGTGCCGCTGCTGTTCATGTTCATCACCTCCATCAAGCCGGCCGGGATCGCCAACCAGATCCCTCCGGCCTGGATCTTCCAGCCGACCCTGGATAACTACGCCTCCGTGCTCTCAGCCGGCGGCGGTAAATCCGAAAGCTTCGGTCAGCTGCTCACCAACAGTGCAATCGTCAGTCTCGGTGCCACCGCGCTGGCCATCGTCGTGGGGGTCCCGGCCGCCTATGCCCTGACCATGAGGGATTTCCGGGCCCGCAAGGGGCTCTCATCCTGGATCCTGTCGACCTACATGTTCCCGCCCATCGTCGCCGTCATCCCGGTCTTCGTCTTCGCCGGCAAGCTCGGGCTCATGGACACGTACCCGGCCCTGATCATCCCGTACGCTGCCTTCAACCTGCCCATCGTGGTGTGGATCCTGCGCAGCTCGATCCTGCAGCTGCCCTATGAGATCCAGGAAGCAGCCATGGTCGACGGCGCCTCAACATGGGAGGTCCTCCGCCGGATCATCTGGCCCCTGCTCGTGCCGTCCGTCGCCACGGCCGCCGTACTGACCATCGTCCTGTCCTGGAACGAATTCCTGTTCGCCCTGTCCCTGACCCGCAGCGGAGCCAAGACCG
This sequence comes from Arthrobacter sp. UYNi723, assembly GCF_054057635.1. Lineage (NCBI taxonomy): Bacteria > Bacillati > Actinomycetota > Actinomycetes > Micrococcales > Micrococcaceae > Arthrobacter > Arthrobacter sp. UYNi723. Next base: position 117,618 of record NZ_JBSRZM010000012.1, on the reverse strand, counting down.
CTCCCGTGGGCCTGCAGCAGTTCACCGGCATGTACGGCACGGACTGGGGCAACATCACCGCCGCCGCGACCCTGATCGTCGCGCCCATCCTGGTCCTCATGGTCGTGCTGCGGCGCCAGATGGTCGCCGGGCTCACCTTCGGTGCAGTCAAGTAAATGAGTATTGGAGAAGAAACGATGAAAGCAGTCATCCTCCCCGGTGACAAAAGAGTCACCGTCGTGGAACGGGACGTCCCGGAGCCGGGACCGCATGAGGTGCTGGTCCGGACCCGCGCATCCGCGATCTGCCGCAGCGACATGAGCATCTACTACGGCACCCCGATCGTCGGCGGCGAAGGTGCCGGCCACGGCTCGGTGATACCCGGGCACGAGGCAGCCGGCGAAGTCGTCAAGGTCGGAAACGCCGTGACCCACGTCAAAGAAGGCGACCGCGTCGCCGGCTACCTCGCCGTGGGCTGCGGCTTCTGCGAGTACTGCCTCAGCGGCTACATGATGCTGTGCAACCAGTGGAAATGCTTCGGTTTCGACGTCCACGGCGGTGACGCCGACTACTTCGTGCTGCCCGAGCGCAACTGTCTTCAGCTCCCTGACGAACTCAGCTTCCGCGCCGGTGCGGTGATGACAGACATGGTCGGCAGCCAGTACCACGTGCAGAAGCAGCTCGGCGTGGCGGGCGGAAAAGCCGTCGCCGTCTTCGGCATGGGACCAATGGGATCCGCCGCGGTACTCATCGGCAAGGCCTTCGGCGCCCGCGTCATCGCCGTCGACGTCATCGACCACCGGCTCGAACAGGCCAGCTCGCTCGGCGCGGACGCCGTCATCAACAGCACGACAGCCGACGCCGTCCAGCAGATCCGGGACCTCACCCAGGGCCGCGGAGCGGACGTCTGCATCGATTGTTCCGGCAACCCCGCCGGGCAGAACTCTGCTCTGGATGCAGCCGCCAAGCTAGGCGCCGTCGCCTTTGTCGGTGAGTCGCGGGCCACGCAGATCAACCCCAGCGACCAGATGCTCAGAAAACTGCTCACCGTCGTCGGCGGCTGGTACTTCCCCATCAGCGACTGGGAAGAAATCGTCCGCCTCGTCATCGACCAGAAAATTCCCGTCGAAAAGCTCATCAGCCACGACTTTTCCATCGATCAGGCCGAGGAAGCCTTCCGCGCCTTCGACGAGCGCGAAACCGAAAAAGCCGTTTTCGTCTGGTAAACCCCGTCAGACCCTCCCAAGGAGAGAATCCATGTTCAGATATGCCGCCGAGCTCGTTCCATACCACGACCACGGCTTCGAAGACTCGATCCGCGACCTTGCCGACATCGGCTTCAAGGAAGTCAACCTCTGGTCCTCCGCCGCGCCGCTGGCCCACCACGTCAATCCTGGAGATGACCCCGGCAAAATTCTCGGAGTGCTGGACAAGTACGGGATCAAACCCTGCGGCCTCACCGTCTACGGAAAGACCCAGGACGAAATCCTTGAACGCGTCGATTTCGCCGCAGACCTCGGAATCGACACCCTCATCTTCGACTGCGAAGCCAACTACCCCGACTTCGTCTCCACCTTCCTGCCACCCATCGTCGAAGCAGGAGCGCGCCGCGGAGTCCGGATCGCGGTCGAAAACCATCTCACCGTGCCGTTCGCCGCCGATTTCGAATCCGGTGCCAACGAAGACCGGCGCTGGGGCGAAGGCGTTGACACGCTCGCGCAGATGAAACGGCTCATCCGCGACATCGACGACCCATACCTCGGCGTCTGCATCGCTCCCCCGCACCTGTGGGTGATGCAGGACACCATCAGCGAAGCGATCACGTTCCTCGCCGAACGCAAGCGGCTCTTCTACTACTACATCTGGGATATCGATCGCGCTTACCGCCACGGTACGGACGGCCTGAACTTCGGTCCCGCCGACCAGCAACTCCCCCGCCCTGACGGAACACTTGACCATTCCGTGATGCTGGGAACGCTGCGCCGGGTCGGGTACGAAGGCGTCGCCAGCCTCAAATGCCACGGAACGCAGGGATGGAGCTTCGAAAAAATCGGTGAATACCTTCGCGAGTCCGACGCCTATGTCAGGGACTGCATGAAGAAATCACAATCCCTCTGAGCACCCCGGGATCCCCCACACGGTCCGGGGTCTGCAGCGGCAATGCCCGGTACCGTCCCGGCCGTACCCCGACCTGCAGTCCCGGACCTCAAGAAGGGATCCGAAAGGCAGCAAGCGCTGCCAAGTCGAACTGACAACCGTTGAGTCGGACAATCCGCCCGAAACCGGCGGCCCGTCCCAAGCCGGACAATCCGGTAAAGCGAAGGAGCCTGACATGCCCCGCCCGTACACCCTGTTCACCGGCCAGTGGGCCGACCTCCCCTTCGAGGAAGTCGCGCGCCTGGCCTCCGGCTGGGGCTACGACGGCCTGGAAATCGCCGTGTCCGGGGACCACCTGGACGCCTGGCGCTGGGACGAACCCGGTTATGTCGAGTCCAAGCTCGCCGTCCTGGACAAGTACAACCTCAAGGTCTGGGCCATCTCCAACCACCTCAAGGGCCAGGCCGTGTGCGATGACCCCATCGACTTCCGGCACGAAGCGATCGTGGGCGCGAAGGTCTGGGGCGACGGCGATCCCGAGGGCGTCCGCCAACGCGCCGCCGAGGAAATGAAGCACACCGCCCGGCTGGCCAAGGCACTCGGTGTGGACACCGTCGTCGGCTTTACCGGCTCCTCGATCTGGCAGTACGTGGCCATGTTCCCGCCCGTCCCCGCCGCCGTGATCGAGGCCGGGTACCAGGACTTCGCCGACCGCTGGAACCCCATCCTGGACGTCTTTGACGAATGCGGGGTCCGCTTCGCCCACGAAGTCCACCCCTCCGAAATCGCCTACGACTACTGGACCACCGTCCGCACCCTCGAAGCGATCGGCCACCGGCCCGCGTTCGGCCTGAACTGGGACCCCTCCCACTTCATGTGGCAGGGCATCGACCCCGTCTCGTTCATCTGGGACTTCAAGGACCGGATCTACCACGTCGACTGCAAGGACACGAAGCTCCGCCCCACCGGCCGGAACACCGTCATGGGCTCGCACCTGCCCTGGGGTGACCCGCGCCGCGGCTGGGACTTCGTCTCGGCCGGCCGCGGCGACGTCCCTTGGGAATCATCCTTCCGCGCCCTGGCCGCGATCGGCTACACCGGGCCCATCTCTGTCGAATGGGAAGATGCCGGCATGGACCGGCTCCACGGCGCCCCCGAAGCCCTCGCCGCACTCAAAAAGTACGACTTCCCGGCATCGAACACCTCCTTCGACGCCGCCTTCAAGCAGTAGCTCACCGGGCCGGGACGCGCTGTGACCAATACGGCGGGGCGAAGGCGACATCAGCAACCAGAAAGGACTCCACAGATGGATCCAGAAGAAGCACCGCTGCGCATCGGCATCCTGGGAGCGTCCCGCATCAGTCCGACATCCATCATTGAACCTGCCAGGCTGACAGGCGCGCGGCTGGTGGCCGTCGCAGCCCGCGACCGGGACCGGGCAAAGGACTTTGCCAACCAGCACGGCGTCGAACGGGTGCTCGGATCCTACGAAGAGCTTGTCAATGACCCGGAGGTCGAAGCGGTCTACAACCCGCTGGCCAATTCGCTGCACGCACGATGGAACCTGGCGGCCATCGCCGCGGGAAAACATGTCCTGTCAGAGAAACCGTTCGCCTCAAACGCAGCAGAAGCTAGAGAAGTGCGGGACGCGGGCAAGCGCGCGGGCGTCAAGGTCGTCGACGGCTTCCATTATCTTTACCACCCTGTCACGAAAAGACTCCACGAACTGGTCACCTCCGGGGAACTCGGCGAACTCCAGCGTGTCGAAACCATGGTGATGATTCCTCCCCCGCCACCCGAAGACCCCCGGTGGTCGCTGCCACTTGCGGGCGGTGCACTCATGGACCTGGGCTGCTACAGCCTCCATGCCATCCGGGCCATGGCCCCCTTGGCAGGCGGGAATCCCACCCTCATCAACGCCCGGGGAGCCGAACGAACCGGCTTGCCCGGAGTGGACGAATGGGTTGACGCTGACCTGGTCTATCCCTCCGGAATCACCGCAACGGCACGATGCAATATGAACGGGACCCGAGCCGAAATGACCTACCGCGCCATCGGCAGCAAGGGACAAGCCACCGTGACAAATTTCATCCTCCCTCATACCGATGACAGCCTCGAGGTGAAAACGACTGACGGCCGACGGATCGAGCACCTGGGCACAAGATCCTCATACACCTATCAGCTGGACGCTTTCACCGCACTGATCCGGCACGGAATCCCCATGCCCACAGACAGCGACGACGCCGTCCAAACCATGGAACTAATCGACCAATGCTACAAAGCCATCGGACTGGAACCCCGCGCCGGCACCCGAAACGAGGCAGACACCCACGAACGCTAAGGAGAATCCCCTAACGGTCCGCAACGATCACTCAATCAACCTCGTAAGCGGGTGCCCGGAATGACGAGCGCTTACGCCGTCATTCATCGGGATCGAACGGCTCGTCGGTGCCGCTCACCTCGGGTACCCACGCCGAACGCGGCTTCTCGTTCGTACATGGCGGGCGCAGGGATGAAAAGATGCCGATCCTGGACGCGCTCCTCCAGCACTTCCGGAACCGCGGTTTATGATACGCGCGGCGCCGGTGCGCCAACCAGTCGTGATGGCAAGCCGCCAATGCTGGAGGAAGTCTCCCTCGCCCCAGGGCTCGCCGGTACGCGTGATTACGTAAACTGACACTGTCGCTGAAGGCGACCCAGTCCAACCAGATCAACACCGAATTCGTCTACCGCGGCGGCACCATCGAGCCGACAAACCGCATCACCCTGCTGGCCTCGACGAAAGAAGGCCGCACACCGGCCGCCGTTGATGACCGCGTGAAAAACAATCCACAGGATGATCGCGGGCGAGGCCAGGACGCTCTGGGACGGCATGCTCGACGCGAGCAGATCCTGACCACGTCACGGAGGTCCACGGGAAGGCGACTGCAAAGTAGAGAAGTTTTTCACAGCCCGGACCGGTCATGTCGCCCGCTCGGTGAACGACAATGAAGAAGTAACTAAAACCCGAGCCACCGAGTTTTCAGTGGAAGGAGCCGCCCGGCCACAGCAACGGCCACCAACAAAAAAGGGCCCCCGCAGGGGCCCATAAGTGAACAGCTTGTGCACACTCAGAGGCCCACAGGCCTTTGACTTGGGAAAACACGTGCCCGAGGGACTCGAACCGGACTCCAGCCCTTGCAAACACTGGGAACTCCCGACAACATAGCCAGTCCGAGCCAGTCCGGCCGATGTGCGATCCGATCCAACGCCCCAACTGTGCACATTGTGCACACCTGTTTTTGCATTCTGCAGCAACGCCGAAGGGACAAGAACACCCTTGACGGAAGATCAATTATCGGCGTTCGATTTGGCCGTCACTTGAATTCTAGGGGTCGTTGCAACACCCGAGGTTAGCTGGCTATCAGTAAATCACGAAGACGCTCTGCCGGGGTGTCCCAGTCGAGTGTTTTGCGTGGTCGGGCGTTGAGTTCTTGGGCGACGTGCTCGAGGTCTTCGGGGCCGTAGGCGTTGAGGTCGGTGCCTTTGGGGAAGTATTGGCGCAGCAGCCCGTTGGTGTTTTCGTTGGATCCGCGCTGCCAGGGACTGTGGGGGTCGCAGAAGTAGACGTCCATGTCGGTGGCGATGGTGAAGGCTTTGTGTTTGGCCATTTCGGCGCCTTGGTCCCAGGTCAGGGATCCTCGCAGGTGCGCCGGCAGGGTGCCCATAGTCTTGATCAGCCCGTCGCGGACCGATTCGGCGCTGTGGTCCACCGGCAGGTGCACGAGCATGACGTAGCGGGTGGTGCGCTCGACCAGCGTCGCAATCGCCGACTGGTTGTGTGCCCCTGTGATGAGGTCGCCCTCCCAGTGGCCCGGGATCGCGCGGTCCTCAACCTCTGCGGGGCGTTCGGAAATATTGATCATCGGGTCCCGGAAACGACTGGTGCGTTCCTCGGGATTCTTGTGCTGCTTGCGGCGGGTTCGCCCGGTGCGCAGCGCCTCCTTGACCTCGCGTTTGAGCCCGCCGCGGGCCTGAAAGTAGAGGGCCTGGTAGATCGTTTCGGGGCTCACGCGCATGACGGGGTCATCAGGGTATTCCTTGATCAGCAAGTGCGAAATCTGTTCCGGGGACCAGCGTGTCAGCAGCTTGGTTCCCACGTACTTACGCAGCTTCCCAGGTTCTGCCAGCTTACTGTCCTTGGGCCGTGCCCGGGCCGCCGCAGCGGTGCGGTGGGCGCCGTAGGGCCGGTAGCCGAGCACCGCGTGGCTGTTGCGTTTGATCTCCCGGCTGATGGTGCCCACGGAGCGGCCCAGAGCCCTGCCGATCGCCTGCATTGAGGTTCCATGGGTACGCAGGTCCGCGATCCTCTCCCGCTCTGACAGGGACAGGTAGCGGGTGCTGATGGACTGCTCCAGCGCTTCCAAGGCCACCGGGGCGGGCGCCGGCTCTGCCGCCGCTGCCGTCAGTCCTGGTGCCGCCGCGGGGGCCGACGGTTCCGCAAAAGTAGTTGTCACCTCCTGTTTATACGGCAGATCCGCAGCATGGCCCTCGGCAGCCGCAGTGTCCTTAGCAGCCTGTTGCCGGTCCCATGCGTAGGAGCTCGGTTTGCTGGCGCCGACCGCGAGAGCGGCGTCCCTCCGGCCTGCTCCTTCTTGGCGCAGGCGCAGGTACTGAAGCTGCTTCGCTGATGGCCGTCGCGGACTGACCGAGACCAGACCGGCGGCCCTGGCCCAGTTGGAGCAGGTGGAGTGGTTCAAGCCGAGTTGCCGGGCCGCAACGCTGACGCTGCCGACGTCCTGCAGCACTGTCACGAACTCCTCAAGCACCGCGGATGGGTGGCGTCGCGCCGGATCAGGTTTCCGAGTTCTCGTGGCCCGTGGCTTTCTCACAGCAGGATTGACCCTGCCGGCCCAGTTACGCGCGGTGCTGATGTTCAATCCCAGCTCTTGGGCCGCCGAAGTGATGGTGCCGGTCTGGTCCAGAGCGGCATAGAACTGGTCCTTGTCCGCCTGCGTGTACAGGCGCTGAGGCCTGATCCCCGCAGCGTTCGCCCACTTCTGGCATGTGCTCCGGTTGATGCCGAGCTCCTTGGCCGCCGTGGCAACACTTCCCAACCGCTCCACGGCGGAAAGGAAATCCTGTTTTTGCGCACGGGTGTGGGACTGCTGATGACGCTTCCCCGGCGCCCCTGCCAGAGACGCCGATTCCTGCGTTGAAGGAGATTTTTTCTTTAGGGAAGAACTATTTCTTGATGGTGAATCCATGGGTGTTGCAACTCCCGATTATTCGGGGTGTTGCAACGATCGCTAGAACTCGCCTCACTGGATGAGAGATCCGCCCACCTGGCGCCAATATATAGCCTCCTATTCGGCTCGGGCGTTCGCCGCGGCAGAACAGGGTTTCGAAGTCAGGCGCGGGACCTGCCGCGGATGAAGTGGAAGATCAGGACGACCACGGCTACAACCAAAAGCAGGTGAATCAACCCGCCGCCGATGTTGCCGAGCAGCCCGAGAAGCCAGAGAACTGCGATAACGATAGCTATCCAAAGCAACACGAGAGTCTCCTTCGTTTGGCGGATGGAAATGTGGTAATTATTGCGCCCCGGCCGCTCTGCGTACATATGCTTCGGGCAGGAATCACATGACTGCCAGACAGTCGCCCAGGGGCGCTGCCGGCAAGGATCATCCTCGTACTCATCGGGCCCGGCTCCGCATCTCCAGCTGTGGTGCTTATCAGCCTATGTCAGGATCAGGTTGCCGGAAATAGCCATACCTCGCCTAATTGTCCACAGAACTCTGGACAATTAGAGGCTCACCGTGAACTCCGACGCCCAGTGGCCGGCGCCCAAAGCCGCGTACCATCCGGCGATATTGGAGATGCAGCTTCGGTCAACCGCTATGTCGCCGGAGTTCCGCCACTTCGGGACGCGGCGCGTGATCGGCCAAGTACTTGCTGAATCAATTGAGGTCCCCCATCCCGCGGGCAGGTCCGGCCTCCACCCCTCCTCCCCTCAGGTGACGAAAGGCCGGTTATCGGCGTTTCAAAAATCCCCGGAAACACGGGGGAGAAGAACCCTTCGGCGACCTTTTCGGCGCCTAAACGCTGACCAGTCGGCGCTGCGGATTCGGACGTGACTGTGGGATTTTGTCGGGGATCCGGCACCGCCCCGGCGCCTGGAAAGGCGGCGCAGCGCAGGGGGCGCAACGCGGTAACGCATGGTGACATCAAGATGCACTCGCGTCAGTGATCCGCCCACCTTGGCGCGGAGATTTACCCCGATGAACTGCCGCTGTCGTCGGTGGCGTCCGGATCCTCTTCCGGTTCGAACGTATTGGGCTCCGCGCCCGCGCCGATCCCTACGCCGTCCCCCGAGCTGGGAATACTGCCACCCTGACCAGCGACTTCGGAATCAGACAAATTCTGCCCGGTAGATGTATCGTCGTCCTGGCGTTCCTTCTCGACCTCTTCAGCGTTCATAACGGCCTCCTGGATCCTGTCGTGGAATCTTCACGCTAGCACCCGGGCGGCGGACCCGTAAGCCTGCTTACGGTTCACCATCCGGCGGCAGATACGCCCGGAACCAGCGTCCCGCCGGCCTTCACCAGCCACCCGGACCGGCAGTAATCCGATGGCGCAGACTATCTCGTGTGACACCGGGTTCTCGCCATGGTTGTCAGAGGTGCCTTGAAACAAGGAAGGGATGTTCCCGGGTGGCAACGTTTTTAGCTTTAGGCGAGGCCCGATATTGCTCAGCCTAGAACAACGCTTCTTCGGCAGCAGTCAGAGTCGCATGTATGTACGTTGCAACAGACTCCACGGCCTTGCTTAGCAGGTCTCCAGAGGCACCGCCAGGGACGATCGATTGACGTCGATGATCTCCGTCCACAACACGGGCCTGTAACGCGTAATCATTGACAGTGCGTAGAGGAGAGTCCCACGTCAGCAGCGGATCGCGAGTCTTTGAATTATCGCCACAAGCAGGTTGGATTCGGCCCCGCAGCGATTTGCGAGGCTGCCGGCATCTAGGAGCGTGGGGCGGTAGTCGTTTCCGTGATCCACGAGTAGCCCTGCCTGCTGACCGGTAAATCGTTGTCATCTTGATGGCCGGGCTGTCCGCAGCGGTGCCGGGCCTCTTACCGCGGTTCCCGGCTGCCCCGGGCCGGGCACCGGTGGCCGCGTCGGCCCTTGGGTCAGGCTCCTGCCGGGACGGGGAACCCGGCTTTCCCTTTGAACGTGAAGAGTTTGAGCAGGTTGTGGCAGCCGGCGATCAGGTTCCACTCGTGTTTGGCCTGTTCGAGTCCGCGCAGGAGCACGTGTTTGCCCTGTCGGGTGTGGATCTGGCCGAAGACCGGTTCGATGATGGCCTTGCGGCGGGCGTAGACGGCCCGGCCCTTCTTCGTTTTCAGTTTCCTGCCCATCCGCTCCCGCCCGGTGGCCTGGCCGGGGATCCGTCCCCGGGGAGCGTCCGGGACCTGCTCGCCTTGTTTGAGGCGGCCGGTGGCGATGAAGAACTCGCTCTGCCCGGCAACGGTTTCCGCCAAGGAGGCCACATGCTCAAGGTTGCCCGCCGAACAGTAGCCGGCGTCGGCGAGGAACTGTCTGCCGAGTGAGCCGTTGATCTCCCGGGTCTTCTCCACCATCGGGACCAGTTGCTGCACGTCCACCGCGGTGTTGTTCAGCGCGGTAGCGACGATGACCTGGTGGTCCGCGTCGACCACGGCCTGGGCGTTGTAGCAGTAATGGAAGGACCCGTCCGCGGTCTTCATGATCCGGGAGTCGGGGTCGGTGAAGTTCCGCTGCGCCCTCGGTCTGACCTCCGCTTTGGCTGCGGCGTCGTCGCCTTTGCCGGCGGCAGTGTCGTCATCGTCGCCGCGGTCCCGGGCTTTCTGCTCGGCCTCGCTGCGGGCCTTTTCGGCTGCGTCGTCTTCGAGCTGTTTGCGGGCCGCGGCCATCTTCACCAGCCGCGACTGCCGGTCAGCGAGCTCCGGCGGGAGCTCGTCCCCGCGTTTGTCCGCCCCGAAGCGGGCATCCTCGGCAGCGTCAACGCTTTGCGCGTCGGCGAACATATCGGAGACCTCGGCGGCCAGGATCTTCTGCCGCTCCGTCAGCCGCCCGTAGCTCATCGCCTTGCGCCGGGAGGCGTTGGCCCGCACCTTGGTCCCGTCCAGCGCGACCCGGCCCAGGGAGACCATGCCCGCAGCCCGGCACAGCTCCAGGGCCTGCAGGAACACGTTGCCCAGGGCGGCGAGGTGGCGTTTGCGGAACCGTCCGATGGACCGGAAATCCGGTGCCTGCTGCCCGGCCAGCCAGCGGAACGCGACCACGTCCACGCAGGCCCGCTCCAGCTCCCGGGAGGAGCGGATCCCGACGCAGTAGCCGTAGAGCAGGACCCGGACCATCAGCCGCGGATCATACGGCGGCTGGCCCTTCGTCCTGGCGTAGGAGCCGTAGAACCGCGACAGATCCAGTTCCTCCGCGACGAGATCGGCGATGAACCGGGCCAGATAATTGCCCGGCAGCCACTCATCCAGCGACGGCGGGACCAGCATCACCGCGTCCGGCTCAAACGGTTTGAACCGCTTATTCACACCCGCGCCAGCCTCAACCACACCATCACCGGCCGGTTCCACCCGCTCAACGAGCGCTTCATCAAACAACCCGTCCTGGGAATCAGAAGTCACACCCCCGATTCTCCCAGCCACCACGCCACGGGCCCGGAATTTCGCCCGGCGTTTCAACGACTACTGACCCACGCTCCTAGCAGGCAGCTACGCCCGAGGGCCCCGAATCCGTTCTGAACTGCTCCCCGTAAGTTGGACTGAAAATTCAGTTCTAACTTACGGGGAGCAGTTTCAGGTTTAAGGGCAGTTCGTTGTCTGAGGAGCAGCGCGAAGCCGCGGTGGCGCTGTTTGCGACCGTTGGGGGCCCAGGGCCGTAGCGAGCAAGCTCGGGGTGGGTAGGAAAGCTGTCCTCCGGTTGCACGACAGTGGAATAGTTGTGCTTTTCCCGCTCGGGGGCGGGACGGGCATTCGCCTGACATCGCCGCAGATCCGGTCAGACCAGCCAGCGCCACCAGCGTGACCGCTCCGGTTCCGGCGTCGGTTCCGGCTCCGGCTCCTCGCCCAAGGCCAGCGCGGCCTCGACGATGTCGTCCGCGGTGAGCGTCATGACGGCCTCACGATCGAGCGCGTCGAGACTTCGTTCCTCGTCGAGCGACAGCCGCAGCGCCTGGCGGTTGAGCGCCTGCTCGAACAGCGTGCGGGCGAACCGTGCGTTGCCGGAGTCCTCGCCCGCATGGAGCCCGGTGAAGATGCGGCGCAGCACCTGGTCCGCACCCGGCTCCAGCGTGTACTCGTGCTGGGCCAGCATCTGGTGGAAGATCGTCTGGAGTGCGTCAACGGAGTAGTCGGGGAACGTGATCTCGCGGGCGAACCGGGAGCGCAGTCCGGGGTTCGAGAGCAAGAAGGACTCCATCAGCCGCGGGTACCCGGCCACGATCACGACCAGGCGGTGGCGGTGGTCCTCCATCCGCTTGAGCAGGACCTCGATCGCCTCGGGGCCGAAGTCCATCCGGCCGTCCTCCGGGGCCAGCGCGTAGGCCTCGTCGATGAACAGAACGCCGTCCAGCGCACGCCGGATCACCCGGTCCGTCTTGATGGCGGTCGCGCCGACGTACTGCCCCACCAGGCCCGAACGGTCGACCTCGACCAGATGGCCTTTCTGCAGCAGACCGACCGCGCGGTACATCTCGGCCAGGAGCCGCGCCACGGTGGTCTTGCCCGTGCCGGGGTTTCCGAGGAACACCAGATGCTGTGATGTGGCCACCTCCGGCAGGCCGTGCGTCTTACGGCGGGCCTGGACCTGGAGCAGTGCGACAAGGGCCCGCACCTGTTCCTTCACGGTCTCCAGTCCGACCAGCGCGTCGAGCTCGGCCTGCACCTCGGACAGCGGCCGGGCCGGCCCGGGCCTCGCACCGATGAGATCGCCGACCAGGTCGTCGACGCGCTCGGAACCGTGCAGCCTGAGCTGATCGGTCAGATGGCCGATGGTTTCGCGCAGGTCGTCGAGCGGATTGCGGCTGGCAGCCATGCATCCACTGTAGTACTCGATTCCCGACCGGGGTGGGGTTGGCCTCACCGGTATCAACTCCCTTTTGGTCGTAGTACTCACGCGGTACACGCAGTCTCCGTTGGATAATGCGGGCACTGGCCGTGCTTCGGTTCTGACTACGGCACCAAGGATGAGGCAGAAGCTGCAGGTCGGGACGCTGCCCAGGCCGACAAGGTGGAGCACGTCATCAAGAACCAGGACGGAAAGATCGGCTCCAAGAACAGCTACGGCAATGATCCCCGGGCTGATCCGGCAGTTCACGCCATCGCGCAGCGATGTCGGTGAAACAAGAAGGGACGGCTATTTCGGTGCCGGCCTCCGGCAGTAAAGCTGGGCTTCTCGGGCAAGAAACATATTCCTTCTTCCCCCGAGCAGGTCATGTCGCCCAGCCACCGAACGACCATGAAGAAGTAACAAGCCCAGAGTCGTCGCCAAAACCCAAGGAAGGGAGCCGTCCCGCCCAGCAGCGACCGCCTACAAAAAAGGCCCCCTGAAGGGGCGGATAAAAGAAGATTTGTGCACAGTCAGAGGCCCCAAAGGGCCCCTGACCTGCGGAAACACTGTGCCCGAGGTGGGACTCGAACCCACACACCTTTCGATACCGCATTTTGAGTGCGGCGCGTCTGCCAATTCCGCCACTCGGGCGCGGAATACGTTGTGCAAACCGGTACGCCCACAGCTGATTGTGAGCAACGCGATCGCTTCACGTACGCGGAATTACTCTACATGCAGATAGGCTGAATTCCAGAATCGCGCCGCTGACGCCGCAATAGACCATGCAGATCAAACTACGGCCGCGGGCGCACCTAAGATGGTGATGTTCCCGCCGTACCTTTCCAAGGAGATCCCGTGACTGAACAAACGGAGTCAAAACCCACGTCCCAGCCGGCGCGCCGCGTCATTGTGGCCGAGGATGAAACCCTCATCCGACTCGACATCATCGAGATCCTGCGCGGCGAAGGCTATGACGTGGTGGGCGAAGCAGACAACGGCGAGAAGGCCGTGCAGCTCGCGGAGGAACTCAAGCCGGACCTCGTCCTGATGGACGTCAAGATGCCCATCATGGATGGCATCACCGCAGCCGAGAAGATCGTCAAGGCCCGCATCGCCCCCGTGGTGCTCTTGACGGCTTTCAGCCAGAAGGAACTCGTGGAGCGCGCCCGCGACGCCGGCGCCATGGCCTACGTGGTCAAGCCCTTCACCCCGGCCGACCTCATCCCGGCCCTGGAAATCGCACTCTCCCGCCACGAGGAAATCAAGGCCCTCGAAAGCGAAGTCTCGGACCTGCAGGAGCAGTTCGCCACCCGCAAGCTCGTTGAGCGCGCCAAGAGCCTGCTGACCACCAAGATGGGCCTGACGGAGCCGGAAGCTTTCCGCTGGATCCAGAAGACCTCCATGGACCGCCGCCTCAGCATGCGCGAGGTTGCCGAGACCATCATCAACCAGGTCAACTAGCACAACAGTCGACACCGGGGTTTCGGCAAGCTCAACCACCGGGCGACAAGCTCAACCACCGGACCAAAGAAAGGACCCCTGCCAGCCGGCAGGGGTCCTTCCTTTTAGGTTGCTAAGCCGTCGGCCAGGGACCGAGCTTTTCCCTGGGTGCACCAGCTTCGCCGCCTAGGCTGCCGGCGTCGCCCAGGTCTCCGACCCGGTGAACCTTCAGCATGTTCGTGGAACCGGCCTTTCCGGGAGGCGAACCGGCGGCTATGACCACCAGGTCGCCGTCGTCCACCACTTTCAATTCCAGCAGGCTGCGGTCAACCTGAGCCGTCATCTCGTCGGTGTGGCCCACCATGGGAACCAGCACCGGCTGGATGCCCCAGGTCAGCGCCAGCTGGTTCCACACGTGCTCCAAGGGAGTGAATGCGAACACCGGCCTGATGGGACGCAGACGTGACAGGCGGCGTGCGGAGTCGCCGGACTGGGTGAAAGTACAGATGTATTTTGCTTCCAGCTGGTCAGCGATTTCGACGGCGGCGCGGGTGATGGCGCCACCACGGGTCTTGGGCTTGGTGCCCAGCGGCGGAACGCGTTCCAGGCCGTGGACCTCGGTGGATTCAATGATCCGGGCCATGACCTTGACGGTTTCGATCGGGTACTTGCCCACGCTGGTCTCGCCGGACAGCATAACGGCGTCTGCACCGTCGAGTACGGCGTTGGCGCAGTCGGAGGCCTCTGCGCGGGTGGGGCGCGGGTTGTCGATCATGGATTCGAGGACCTGTGTGGCCACGATGACGGGCTTCGCCCAGCGGCGTGCCAGTTCGATGGCGCGCTTCTGCACGATCGGCACTTCCTCCAGCGGAAGTTCCACACCGAGGTCGCCACGGGCCACCATGATGGCGTCGAAGGCGTCGATGATCTCGTGCAGCTGGTCCACTGCCTGCGGCTTTTCGATCTTCGCGATGACCGGCACACGTCGGCCTTCTTCGTCCATGATCTCGTGCACGCGGACAATGTCGGAGGCGTCACGGACGAACGACAGGGCAACCAGGTCAACACCGCGGCGCATGGCCCAGCGGAGATCGTCCTCGTCCTTTTCGCTCAGCGCCGGGACGTTGACCGCAACGCCGGGAAGGTTGATGCCCTTGTTGTTGGACACCATCCCGCCGACAGTTACCTCGGTAACGACCTTGACGTCGTCGACCTCGATCGCCCGCAGGGCCACCTTGCCGTCGTCGATCAGCAGGGCATCGCCCACGTTGACATCCTCGGTGAGGCTCTTCAGCGTGGTGGAGCAGATCTCCTTGGTGCCCGGAACATCTTCGGTGGTGATCGTGAAGATGTCACCCTCGGCCAGGGCATGGGGGCCATCCACAAAGCGGCCAAGACGGATCTTGGGGCCTTGCAGGTCGGCCATGATTGCCACAGGCTTGCTCAGCTGGGCTGCTGCCTTGCGGACATTCTCGTAGGTGTTGTCGTGCACGGAGTAGTCACCGTGACTCATGTTCATCCGGGCAACATCCACGCCGGCTTCCAACACCGCGAGGGTGTTCTCAAAGCTGGCAATTGCCGGGCCAAAAGTGGCCACAATCTTAGCGCGTCTCATATACCTACCCTAGTAGTGTCCTGCATTGGTTAAGTTGTTGTGGAGGTTAATCCGCGGCGAACTAACGGCTGTCAGAGAACCGCGATGGCCCGGTCCGTCGGAGCCACCGGCGCCGGCAGGATGGTGCTGCCCATAAGGAACTTGTCCACGGCGGCGGCACAGGCCCGGCCCTCAGCGATGGCCCATACAATGAGCGACTGCCCGCGTCCGGCGTCGCCGGCCACGAAAATGCCCTCCGTGTTGGTCATGTAGTACCCGTCGCGGGTCACGTTGCCGCGCCCGTCGAATTCGGCGCTGACCTGCTCGGTAATGCCCGCGGGCTCGGCACCGGTGAAGCCCAGCGACAGGAAGACCAGGTCCGCCGGGATGATCCGTTCGGTGCCGGCCTTCGGGAGCCGCTTGCCGTCAACGAATTCCGTTTCGGCAACCTTGACGCCGGTGAGCTTGCCGTTCTCCCCGACAAACGCCACGGTGGAGGCGAGGTACGTGCGTTCGCCGCCTTCCTCGTGGGCGCTGGCCATTTCGAACAGGGTGGGGAACGTGGGCCAGGGCTGGTGCCCGGCGCGTTCGGCCGGCGGCTGTTTGCCGATGGCCAGGGTGGTCACGGATGCGGCTCCGTGGCGGTGCGCAGTACCGAGGCAGTCAGCACCGGTATCGCCGCCGCCCAGGATCACCACATGCTTGCCCTTGGCATGGATCTGGTTCTCCACCGTCTCCCCCGCGACAACGCGGTTGGCCGGCACCAGGTAATCCATGGCGAAGTGCACGCCTTCAAAGTCGCGGCCCGGGATGGGCAGGTCCCGCGGGACGGTGGCGCCCGTGGCAACCACGACGGCGTCGTAGCGGCGTCGGAGCTGCTCCCACGTCACGTCGGTACCCACAGCGACGCCGGTGCGGAAGCGGGTGCCTTCCGCCTTCATCTGCTCAACGCGGCGGTCCACCTGCTCCTTCTCCATCTTGAAGTCGGGGATGCCGTAACGGAGGAGGCCGCCGATTTTGTCGTCACGCTCGTACACCGCGACGGTGTGGCCCACCCGGGTCAGCTGCTGCGCCACGGCCAGGCCGGCCGGGCCGGAGCCGACGACGGCAACAGTCTTTCCGGTCAGGCGCGTTGGAGGCAGCGGGTTGACCCAGCCGTTTTCGAACGCTTCATCGATGATGGAGACTTCAACCTGCTTGATGGTGACGGCAGGCTGGTTGATTCCCAGCACACAGGACGCCTCGCACGGTGCCGGGCAAAGCCGGCCGGTCCACTCGGGGAAGTTGTTGGTGGCGTGCAGCCGCTCAATCGCTTCCTCGCCCTTGTCCCGCCACGCGAGGTCGTTCCATTCGGGGATGAGGTTGCCCAGCGGGCAGCCCTGGTGGCAGAACGGCACGCCGCAGTCCATGCAGCGGCCGGCCTGGGCCTTCAGGACACCCTTTTCCTGGGCCTCATAGACTTCCTTCCAGTCCATGATGCGGACCGGAACGGGGCGGCGCGGCTGGGTTTCACGCTGGCGTACTTTAAGAAATCCGCGTGGATCAGCCACCGGTCACCTCCAGGATTCGAGCCCATACTTCTTCGCCATCAGGGTCGAGACCCTCTTCGATGGCGTCCAGACGGGTTTGCAGGACTGCCGCGTAATCGCGCGGCAGCACTTTGGTAATGCGGGCAGCGGTATCGTCGAAGTTCTCCAGCAAACGGGCCGCATGGAGCGATTCCGTTTCCTCGACATGCTTCACCAGCAGGCCGTGGACAATGTCCCGGTCTTCGGCGTCGAGTTCAACGAGCTGAAGTTCGCCGGACTGCAGGGCGTCCTTGTTGACCTGGGTGGTCTGCAGGTCCAGCACATAGGCGGTGCCGCCGGACATGCCGGCGCCGAAGTTGCGTCCGGTACGGCCGATGATCAGCGTCTGCCCGCCGGTCATGTACTCGCAGCCGTGGTCGCCGATGCCTTCAACAACTGCAGTGGCTCCGGAGTTGCGGACCAGGAAGCGTTCGCCCACCTGGCCGCGCAGGAACATCTCGCCGCTGGTGGCGCCGTAGCCGATCACGTTGCCGGCAATGACGTTGCTTTCGGCCTTGAACACGTTGGTGCGGTCCGGCCGGACGATGATCCGCCCGCCGGAAAGGCCCTTGCCTACGTAGTCGTTCGAGTCACCAAAGAGGCGCAGGGTGATACCGGCAGGCAGGAAGGCGCCCAGCGATTGTCCCGCGGTACCGGTCAGGGTGATGTCGATAGTGTCCGGCGCCAGGACGTCCGTGCTGAACGTCTTGGTCACCGTGTGGCCCAGCATGGTGCCCACCGAGCGGTCCGTGTTGATCACGTCCACCGCGATTTTCACCGGGCTGCGGTCAGTCAGCGCCTCCGTGGCCATGGTGATCAGCCGCTGGTCGAAGTGTTTGTCCAGCTCGTGGTTCTGCGAGGTCATGTTGCGCAGCGGAGCGTCGTCGTCGAACTCGAGCCCGTGCAGGATCGGGTCCAGGTCCAGGCCGTCGGCCTTCCAGTGGTTGATCGCTTCGCGGGCATCCAGCACCTCGGCGTGGCCGATCGCCTCCTCGATGCTCCGGAAACCGAGTTCCGCGAGGATCTCGCGGACTTCCTCGGCCAGGAATTCGAAGAAGTTGACCACAAATTCGGGCTTGCCGGTGAAGCGTGCCCGCAGTTCGGGGTTCTGGGTGGCAACGCCCACCGGACAGGTATCCAGGTGGCAGACGCGCATCATGATGCAGCCTTCCACCACCAGCGGGGCGGTGGCGAAACCGAATTCCTCGCCGCCGAGCAGCGCGGCGATAACAACGTCGCGGCCGGTCTTGAGCTGGCCGTCCACCTGGACCACCACACGGTCGCGCAGGCCGTTGAGCATCAGCGTCTGCTGCGTCTCCGCAAGCCCAAGCTCCCACGGCACACCCGCGTGCTTGAGCGAGTTCAGCGGGGACGCGCCGGTCCCGCCGTCGTGGCCGGAGACCAGTACGACGTCGGCCTTCGCTTTGGTGACACCCGACGCCACAGTGCCGATCCCCACTTCGGAGACGAGCTTGACGTGCACACGGGCCGAGGGGTTGGCGCGCTTCGCATCATAGATGAGCTGCGCGAGGTCCTCGATGGAGTAGATGTCGTGGTGCGGCGGCGGTGAAATCAGGCCGACGCCGGGCGTCGAGTGGCGCGTCCGGGCAACCCAGGGGTACACCTTCTGCGCCATCAGCTGGCCGCCCTCGCCGGGCTTGGCACCCTGCGCCATCTTGATCTGGATGTCATCGGCGTTGGTCAGGTACAGGCTGGTGACGCCGAACCGCCCCGACGCGATTTGCTTGACGGCAGAGCGGCGCTTCGGGTCCAGCAGGCGGTCCACGTCCTCGCCGCCTTCACCGGTGTTGGACTTGCCGCCCAACTGGTTCATGGCGATCGCGAGGGTCTCGTGGGCTTCCTTGGAGATGGACCCGTAGCTCATGGCGCCGGTGGAGAAGCGCTTCACAACGCTGGAGACGGGCTCCACTTCCTCCAGCGGAACAGCGGGACGGTCGTTCTTGAACTTGAGCAGCCCGCGCAGGGTCATCAGGTTCTCGGACTGGTCATCCACGCCCTTGGTGTACGCCTTGAAAATGTCATAGCGGCGCTCACGCGTGGCGTGCTGCAGCCGGAAGACGGTCTCCGGGTTGAACAGGTGCGGCTCGCCGTCGCGGCGCCACTGGTATTCGCCGCCGCCCAGGAGCGGGCGGTGCGGCAGTTCGATGCCGCCTTCGGGGTAGGCCATCTGGTGCCGCGCCGAAACCTCTGCGGCGATGACGTCCAGTCCCACGCCACCCAGCTGGGAATGCGTGCCGGCAAAGAACTCGTCCACCAGTTCCTGTCCGAGGCCCAGTGCCTCGAACGTCTGTGCGCCGGTGTAGGACGCAACAGTGGAGATGCCCATCTTGGACATGATCTTCAGGACGCCCTTGCCGAGGCCCTTGATCAGGTTGTAGACGCCGTCCTGCGGCGTGACCCCAACAACGTCACCGGCGGTGATGAGCTGCTCCACGGATTCCATGGCCAGGTACGGGTTCACGGCGGAGGCACCGTAGCCGATCAGGACAGCCACGTGGTGCGTCTCGCGGACGTCGCCGGCCTCGACCACCAGGGCGGTCTTGGTGCGGTTGGCGCTGCGCAGCAGGTGGTGGTGCACGGCGCTGACCAGGAGCAGCGAAGGAATCGGGGCCCACTGCGCGTTCGAGTCACGGTCGGACAGCACAACGTACTGCACGCCGCGGTTGATCGCGCCGGACACCTGCTCGCAGATCTCGGTGAGCCGCGCACGCAGCGCGTTCTCGCCGCCTTCGGGGCGGTACAGGCCACGGACCTTCATGGCCACGCGGTCGCCGTCGGGCGTTTCGATGTTGGCGATCTTGGCGAGCTGGTCGTTGTTGATCACCGGGAACGGCAGGGAAACCTGCGGCTGGCGGACCTGCTTGGTATCCAGCAGGTTGCCGTTCGGGCCGATGGCGCACGTCAGCGACGTGACCAGCTCTTCGCGGATGGCGTCCAGCGGCGGGTTGGTCACCTGCGCGAAGGACTGCACAAAGTAGTCAAAGAGCAGCCGGGGACGCTTGGACAGCACTGCGATCGGGGTGTCCGAACCCATGGCACCCAGCGGCTCGGCGCCTGTGCGGGCCATCGGACCAAGCAGGATCTTCAGCTCTTCGGTGGTGTAGCCGAAGGTCCGCTGGCGGATGTTGACGGACGCGGCCGTGTGGACCACGTGCTCGCGCTCGGGGAGGTCCTTGAGGTCAATGAGGTTGTCCTTGACCCACTCGGCCCAAGGATTCGCAGCAGCGACCTCGGCCTTGACCTCTTCGTCGTCGATGATGCGACCGGCGTCGGTGTCCACCAGGAACATCTTGCCCGGGGAAACCCGGCCCTTCTTGACCACCTTGGAGGGTTCGACGTCGATCACGCCCACCTCGGAGGCGAAGATGATCAGCCCGTCTTCGGTGATCCAGTAACGTCCCGGACGCAGGCCGTTGCGGTCCAGGGTGGCGCCGACGAGGTTGCCGTCCGTGAAGGAGACTGCGGCGGGGCCGTCCCACGGTTCCATGAGCAGGGAGTGGTATTCGTAGAACGCACGCCGTGCCGGATCCATGGTGGCGTGGTTTTCCCAGGCCTCGGGGATCATCATCATGATCGAGTGCGTGATAGGGCGGCCGGAAAGCCAGAGCAGCTCGGCGACTTCGTCGAAGGACGCGGAGTCGGACGCACCAGGGGTGCAGATGGGGTACAGCTCTTCCGGGGAGTCACCCAGCAGCGGGTTGGCGAGCTGGGACTGGCGGGCGCGCATCCAGTTCCGGTTGCCCTTGACGGTGTTGATTTCACCGTTGTGGGCGATGGTGCGGAACGGCTGGGCCAGCGGCCAGGACGGGAACGTGTTGGTGGAGAAGCGCGAGTGGACGATCGCCAGCTTCGTCTTGAAACGCTTGTCCGAGAGATCGGGGTAGAACGGCTCCAGCTGGGCCGTGGTGAGCATGCCCTTGTAGACGATGGTGCGCGAGGACAGCGACGGGAAGTACACGCCGAACTTGTTCTGGGCACGCTTGCGGATCCGCCAGGCGCGTGAGTCGAGCTCGTTGCGGTCCAGTTCCTCGCCGCTTGCCGAGGCAAGGAAGGGCTGTGAGAAGTAGGGCATGCAGGCGCGGGCCATGGCGCCCACGAGGTCTGCGACGATGGGCACTTCGCGCCAGCCGAGCACGGTCAGGCCTTCATCGGCGGCAAGGCCTTCAATGCCGGCCTTGGCGGCGTCGGCTTCGCGCTGCTCGGCAGGGAGGAAGGCGGTACCGGCAACAAACTGGCCCGGTGCGGGGAGTTCGAATTCTGTGACGGCGCGGAAGAACTCGTCCGGGATCTGCATCAGCAGGCCGGCACCGTCACCGGTTCCCTCGTCGGCACCCACAGCACCGCGGTGCTCGAGGTTGCGGAGCGCGGTCAGCGCGGCGTCGACAATGTCGTAGCCGGGCTCGCCGCGCAGCGTGGCGATGATCGCCAGGCCACAGGCGTCTTTTTCGTTCTCTGGGTTGTACAGACCCCGGGCCTCGGGCAGCGCGGCAAAGCGCTTGAACGGGGAGACGGGGCCCTGCGATCCTATTTTTTCGGACCAACGTGGGCTATGAAGATGGGTCATTGAAGACGTCCTTCCTCGAGATCGTGCGTATGGAAGGGACACCGTTGGCCCGCCTTGTAAGCGCCGATGTGATGGGCACAACAAAGTGTTATTTACTGGAAATTGTAGGCCAGACCGGCCTGCTGAACGAAGAGTTACGCAGGCCCGTGACCCGGACTTGACCGGCCAGCTGCTGTCTGCTGGCCGGATGGGCCCTGTTGCCACGACGCTGTGGTGTGTGGGCGCTCCGAGTGTTGACTCTGCTACCCTGCCGTGCTGGCGTTCTACTTGTTCGTGCCAGCCTCCGGCGCGGATTCCGTTGCCTTGTGGCGGGAACTTCCGGTTACCGGCGACTCCGGTGCAGGCTTGTCGCCGTCCCGGAATGCCGGTTCCTCTTCCGTTGGGCTGGAAGGGATCCGGGCACCATTTTGGTTATTTGGGAGATTATCACGCGATTCACGATCCGAGACAGAAGAGTCCGCATCGCGGACCGGTGCCTTTTCTGACCCCGAGGCGTCCATGGCCTCGTCTCCTGCCGGCTCGCGGCCCGCCAGGAAAGGTGTGTCCGGTTCCGGGCGGCCCTTCAATCCCAGGAGGACGAACACGATGAGTGCTGCCACAAAGACAAAGATGCTGGTCCAGACGTTGAGCCTGGTGGTGATGCCGAACAGGTTAATCTGTTCGGCGTCGTCGATCCGCATCGCTTCGATCCAGACCCGGCCCAGCGTGTAATACATGGCGTAGAGCCAGAAGAGCCGGGCACGGCGGAAGTGGAATCGGCGGTCCAGTGCCAGCAGGATGAGCACGCCGGCAATGTTCCAGAGCGACTCATACAAGAACGTGGGGTGGAAGAGCGTCTCCACCGGCATGCCGGCCGGGAAATTGGGATTGTCCGCATCAATCTGCAGGCCCCACGGCAGGGTGGTGGGCCCGCCGAAGAGTTCCTGGTTGAAGTAGTTACCCCATCGGCCAACGGCCTGGGCAAGCAGCAGTCCGGGCGCCGCGGCGTCCAGGAAGGCGGTGAGTTTCACACCGGACCGGCGGCAGCCGATCCAGGCGCCCAGGACGCCCAGAACCACGGCGCCCCAGATTCCGAGACCGCCACGCTGGATCTGCGGGATGAGCCACAGGTCCCCGGTCCCGTCGAAGCCGGGCCCGAAGTAGGCGTCCGGGGACGAAACCACGTGGTAGAGCCGGCCGCCGATGATGCCGAACGGAATCGCCCAGATGACGATGTCCCAGACGCTGCCTTCGGGTGCACCGCGGCGGGCCCACCTGACGGACGTGAGCCACAGGCCCACGATGATCCCGGCGAGGATGCACAGGGCATAGGCGTGGATCCGCAGAGTCCCCCACGGCAGCGGGATGTCGAAGCCGGACCAGTCCGGGCTGGGGATGCTGGCCGGCACCAGGGCGGCGGCCTGAAGGAGGATCTGCATGGTGGTTAGGCTTCTTCCCTGACTAGTCCGGCGCTCAGGTCCCGGGTGAGGTCCGCGACGGCGGGGACTCCCCCGTCACGGATGGCGGCAACGAGCGCGGTGCCAACTATGACACCGTCTGCGTACGCTGCGATCTCGCGGACGTGGCTGGCGTTGGAGACGCCGAGTCCCACGCAGACGCGTTCGGCGCCGGCGGCGTGCGTATCGGCAACGAGCTTCTCCGCGCTGCTGCTGACGGCCTGGCGGGTACCCGTCACGCCCATGATGGAGACGGCGTACACAAAGCCGCGGCTTGCCTTGACGGTCATGGCCAGGCGCTCTGGGGTGGAGGATGGCGCCACGAGGAACACTCGGTCCAGTCCGTACTTGTCCGAGGCGGCGAACCATTCCGATGCTTCGTCCGGGATGAGGTCAGGCGTGATGAGCCCTGCTCCCCCGGCTTCGGCCAGCCGGCGGGAGAACTCGTCCACACCCATCCGGACCACGGGGTTCCAGTAGGTCATCACCAGCACGGCGACGTCGGTGGCTGCCGTGATGCCGGCGACAACGTCAAAGACGCTCTCGACCCGGAATCCGTTGGCGATCGCCTCGGTGGTGGCGGCCTGGATGACGGGGCCGTCCATGACAGGATCCGAGTAGGGAATGCCGATTTCGATCAGGTCGGCACCGTTGTTCGCCATGGCAATGCCGGCGTCAATGGTGGCCTGGACGTCCGGGTACCCGGCAGGCAGGTAGCACACCAGCGCTGAGCGTCCGGCGTCCCGTGCACGGTCGATAGCGGCGGCGGACTTGCTGGCCGTCTGTTCAGTCATCACTTCTGGTCCTCGTTGTTGTCCGCGGCGCTGGTGGCAGGGGCAGCTGTGGCGGGAACGGCTTCAGTTTCTGCCCTGTCGGCAGGGCCCTTGGCCTTGCGGGTGGACAGGTTGGTGCCCTTGACCTTGCCCTCCTCGTCGAGCATGTCGAACCATTCCGCGGCAGTTTCCACGTCCTTGTCGCCACGGCCGGAAAGGTTCACAACGATCACAGTTTCGGACGGGTCAGCACTCCCTTCGGTGAGGCGCTTCCCAACCTTGATGGCACCCGCGAGGGCGTGTGAGGATTCGATGGCGGGGATGATACCCTCCGTCCGGCACAGCAGCTTGAACGCGTCCATTGCTTCGCTGTCGGTGATGGGTTCGTAGCTGACGCGTCCGATGTCGGCCAGGTAGGCGTGCTCCGGGCCAACGCCCGGGTAGTCCAGGCCTGCGGAAATCGAGTGCGACTCGATGGTCTGCCCGTCGTCGTCCTGCATGAGATAGGAACGTGCGCCGTGCAGGACGCCCGGCTTGCCGAGGGTGATGGTGGCTGCGTGCCGGCCGGTTTCCACGCCGTCGCCGCCGGCTTCAAAACCGTAGATCTTCACGGACGGATCATCCAGGAATCCATGGAAGATGCCAATCGCGTTCGAACCGCCGCCGATGCAGGCGCAGACGGCGTCGGGCAGTTTGCCGGTCTGCTCCAGGATCTGGGCGCGGGCTTCCTCGCCGATGACCTCGTGGAAGAAGCGGACCATAGCCGGGAACGGGTGCGCCCCGGCGGCGGTGCCCAGCAGGTAGTGGGTGTTGTCCACGTTGCTGACCCAGTCCCGGAGGGCATCGTTGATGGCATCCTTCAGGGTCTGCGAACCGTTCACCACAGGCACCACGGTGGCGCCGAGCAGCTGCATCCGGGCGACATTCAGTGCCTGCCGGCGGCAGTCTTCAGCGCCCATGTACACAACGCATTCCAGGCCGAGGAGCGCGGCGGCGGTGGCGCTGGCAACGCCGTGCTGCCCGGCACCGGTCTCGGCGATGACGCGGGTTTTGCCCATGCGCTTGGCCAGCAGGGCCTGGCCCAGGACGTTGTTGATCTTGTGGGATCCGGTGTGGTTGAGGTCCTCGCGCTTAAGGAAAATCCGGGCGCCGCCGGCGTGCTCGGAGAACCGCTTGGCCTCGGTCAGCAGCGAGGGACGGCCGGAGTAGTTCTTGTTCAGGTCCGAGAGCTGGGCAAGGAATTCGGGATCTGCCTTGGCCTTTTCAAAGGTATCTTCGAGCTCGTCCAGGGCGGCGATCAGCGATTCCGGCATCCAACGCCCGCCGTAGCCACCGAAGTATGGCCCCGGGGCGTGCTTCAGCGAGCCGCCCTGCAGGAAAGCGTCCGCAGCGTTGTTGTCAGCGTTTTCTGAGGGTGCGTCAACCATCAGTCTCACCGTCCTGTTCAAGTTGGTCGTTCGGAAGTGTTGTACCGCCGGCGCCAGGCCGGCGGGTGCCCGGACTAGGCCCGGGCGGCGATGGCGGCAGCGCCGGCCGCCGTGAATTCGGCGATCCGGTCACGCGGCGTTGAGTCGCTGACCAGGGCCTCGCCCACCAGGATGGCGTTGGCGCCGTTGGCGGCGTAGTGCGTCACGTCGTCTACGCCGCGCACACCGGATTCGGCGATGACCAGCGCTTCGGCCGGAATCAGTCCGGCGAGTGAGGCGAAAACTGAACGGTCGACGTCGAGCGTCTTCAGGTTGCGCACGTTGACGCCGATGATGCGCGCCTCAGCCGCCACTGCACGTTCGATCTCCTCTTTCGTGTGCGTCTCCACGAGCACGTTCATGCCGAGTTCGCGGCTGAGGGCGCTGAACTCCCGGAGTTGGCTGTCGGCGAGCGACGCCACGATGAGCAGGATCAGGTCCGCGCCGTGGGCGCGGGCCTCCCAGATCTGGTACTCGTCGAGCGTGAAATCCTTGCGGAGCAGCGGAATGTCCACGCGGGCACGGACGGCGTCCAGGTCCGCAAGGGACCCGTTGAAGCGCCGCTGTTCGGTGAGGACGCTGATCACTGCTGCGCCGCCGTCGGCATACTGCTCTGCCAGCGCTGCCGGATCCACGATGGTGGCGAGGTCGCCCTTGGACGGGCTGCGCCGCTTGATTTCCGCGATGACCTTCAGCTGGTCCCGCTGCACCGCGGTGCCGCCGAGGGCCGACCAGGCGTCCCGGGCGGGTGCCGCGGCCGCAGTCAGGTCCTTCAGTTCTGCCAGCGAAACGAGACGCTTCCTGGCCTCCATATCCTCCCTGACACCGGCATTGATGTCATCGAGAACAGTCGCCATCAGTGGCCGGAGCTCTTCAGCTTGCTGCCTTCGACGCCGTAGCCCGCCTTGCGCATGACGTAGCCAAGGATCAGGCCGAGGACCATCACGGCTGCGCCGGCGATGAAGATGGGGGTGTTGGCAATGACAAAGGCGATGGACGCGATGAGGGCGCCGACCAGCATAACGATCACGCAGGTCCAGGCCGCGGGGCTGTTGCCGTGGCCAAGCTCCTGGCTGTGGTCAACAACGCCGGGGGCAACGGTCCGGGTGCCTGATTTCGATACGGAAGCGGGTGCTTTGCTCATGTGAATCTCCTCGGGATGAATACTGCTTACATTCTGCCATTTTTTGGCCGTGACCCGCCTATCGGCAGACCGGGCTCAGGTTTTAGCGGGCTGCCCGGCTTTGGCTGCGAGCGGGGGTTCAGGTGGGATCGTCGCCGCGCGAGAGCCGGTCCCAGCTGTCGATCTCGTCCACAGGACCGGTGGCGGCCGCCGTGCTGCCGGCGGGCCCCCCGTATGTGGCTGCGTCATATTTGGTCCGCGACTTCCAGCGCCGACCAGCGGGGATGATCAGCAACGCGGCCAGCGCCAGCAGGGCACCGGCGACGACGGCGAGGACCGGGAAGGCGGTAACGGCCACTTCCGCGTTGCCGCCGGTGACCCCGGTGGCAGCGGCGATGGAGCCCTGCGCAGCGCCCAGCGGGTCAGCCAGCACCGTGGCGGCGGCGGCAATGATGCCTACGGAGGCCAGCAGGATGATGGCGGTGATGACCCACCGCGCGAACTTTCCGGCGATGGACGCTGCCAGTCCGCCCGCCAGGGCCACCAAGGCCAGGGCTGTCACCGTGGTGGCCGCCTTGCTGCCCTGGACCGGAAGGGTGTTCTGGTCCCCCGCCGCCTGGCCCACCTGGTTGGCGTCAAGGCTGACGGTGATCCAGGTCTGGGTGGTGGTCCCGAAGACGGCCAGCGCAAGGACGGCGATCAGCAGTACCAGCGTGGATTTCCTGGCCCAGGCCGGCGTCATTCGGCGCCCTGGCTTTCCCCGGCCGTGCCGGCGTCGCTGAGGTGAGAGCTCCCGGGGAGTGATTCCGCCGCAATGTTGTGCAGCGATCCGGCAGTGTGAACGGCCCGGAGCGGAGCAGCCGCCTTGTTCACGGTCTCAAGCGCTTCTGTGGGGTTAACGGAATCCGCCACGATCCCTCCCCCGGCCTGGACATAGGCGCGTCCTTCGCGGAGAAGGGCCGAGCGGATGGCAATGGCCATGTCCATGTCGCCGGCAAAATCGAGGTAACCCACAACGCCGCCGTAAATGCCGCGGCGGTGCGGTTCAAGCTGATCCAGCAGGCGCAGCGCCCGGGGCTTCGGGGCACCGGACAGTGTGCCCGCGGGGAAGGTCGCCTTCAGGACGTCGTAGGCGTTGGCGTCCGGGGACAGCTTGCCCACCACGGTGGAGACCAGGTGCATGATGTGGCTGAACCGCTCCACCTCCATGAACTGCGTAACGTCCACGGTTCCCGCCACGCAGACCTTGGACAGATCGTTGCGGGAGAGGTCCACGAGCATCAGGTGTTCAGCGCGTTCCTTCTGATCTGCCAGCAGCTCCTCGGCAAGGGCTTTGTCTCCCTCCACCGTCTTGCCGCGGGGCCGTGAACCGGCGATCGGGTGGGTGATGACTTCCTCACCGGTCACTGTCACCAGGGCCTCGGGCGAGGACCCAACGATCGAGTACTCCCGGCCGTCGGCGTCCTCGAGGCTGAAGATGTACATGTACGGGCTGGGGTTGGTGTTGCGCAGGACGCGGTACACGTCAAGGGGCGAGGCTCCGCACTCCATTTCGAAGCGCCGTGAAATCACCACCTGGAACACTTCGCCGTCCACAATGGCTTCCTTGCCGCGGTCCAGCGCGGCCAGGTAGGAGGGTTCGTCCCACCGTTCCTCGACGCTGGAGGCGAAATCCAGGGCCGCGGGCTCCAGTACGGAAACCGGCTGGGCCACGGGTGTGCTGATCGTGGTCAGGAGGGCCTTGACCCGGGCCACGGCATCTTCCCAAGCCTCGTCCACGCGGTCGGAGCTGCCATCGAAGTTGATGGCGTTGGCGATCAGCAGCACCGTGCCGTCATGGTTGTCGTGCACTGCCATGTCCGTCACCAGGTTCAGCGCCATCTCGGGCAGGTGGAGGTCATCCTCCGGCGGGCTGGTCAGCCGTTCCCAGTGGCGGACCGTCTCCCAGCCCAGGAAGCCGACGAGGCCGGAGGTGAACGGCGGCAGTCCGTCAAACCTGCTGGTCCGCAGTGCTTCGATGGTGTCGCGGATGGCATCCACGGGATTGCCGTCCAGGGGCACTCCGGCCGGGGGCTGGCCCAGCCAGTGCGCCTGGCCGTCCTTCGTGGTCAGGGTTGCCCGGGACTTCGCGCCGATGAAGGAATACCGCGACCACGTGCCGCCCACCGCCGCAGACTCCATCAGGAACGTGCCGGGCTGGCCCTGGGCCAGCTTCCGGTAGAGGCCGATAGGGGTCTCCGCGTCCGCCAGCACTTTGAGCGTGACGGGGATGACCCGGCTGTTGCCGGCGAGTTCGCGGAACTCCTCGAGGCCCGGGCTGATGATTCCAAGGTCCTGCATGGCTATGCTTCGCCGCCTGTTCTTGTGTGTCGCCTCGTGAAATGTCGCCGGGTGTGGAACGGCGCCAGTCCTATGCTGCCAAAAGTGTTCGCTTGGGGCAGGTCATCCGCCCCGGGCCGTGGATCAGACTGCCTCGCCGGTCTGGACTTCCAGGTCCCTGCCCTCGAAGCATGTCCGCGTACCGGTGTGGCACGCCGCGCCGACCTGGTCCACGCGGATCAGGAGGGCATCGCCGTCGCAGTCCAGGGCAACCGACTTGACCCACTGGACGTGGCCGGAGGTGTCCCCCTTGCGCCAGTATTCCTGGCGGGAGCGGGAGTAGAACGTGACCCGGCCGCTGGTCATGGTACGGTGCAGGGCTTCATCGTCCATCCAGCCCAGCATCAGCACTTCGTGGGTGTCGAACTGCTGGACCACCGCGGCAACCAGCCCGGCGTCGTCACGCTTCAGTGCGGCCGCGACGGCAGCAGGAAGCGGGCTTGTGGCGGGGGCCGGGACAATTACGGGGGCGGAGGCGGGCTGCTCAGACATCAGACCAAGTCTAGTGCCTCATCAGCGGCCCCCGAATATGCACCAACGGGCATACAAACAGTGTGTGAACAAGGGCACCTATCGGCTGGCGGTTCTGCTGCCCAACTTCGCTGCTCTCGTGCTAGTTTCACAAGTGATGCATTTCGTCGAACCGTCCCGAGAAGTCCTGGCCGAAACCCTGCTGGCGGCCGGCCCTGATGCCCCCACCCTCTGTAGAGGCTGGCGCACCAGGGACCTTGCCGCGCACCTTTACCTTCGCGAACGCAAGGCTGCCGTAGGGCTTGGCCTCATCATCAAGCGCCTGTCCAAGGCTTCGGACAAGGCCACCGCCAAGCTCGCGGCGAAGCTGAAAACCGCTGACGACTACACCGGCCTCGTGAACACCTTCCGTGGTGGCCCGCCGGCTCTGTCCCCCATGAACATCAAGGCATTGGACGAGAGCTCCAACCTGATCGAATATTTCGTCCACACCGAGGACATCCGCCGGGCTGTGGACCGCTGGGCGCCGCGCGCCCTCGACGAGGCCTACTCGGACGCCCTATGGGACGAACTGATCAAGCGGGCAGCCATCCTTTACCGCGGCGTCGACCTGGGCATTGTGCTGGTGCGCCCGTCCGGCCCGCGGCACGTCGCAAAGCGGGCACCGGTTTCGGTGGCGATCGTTGGTGAGCCGGGCGAACTGCTGATGCACGCCCACGGCCGGACCCGCCACGCCCTGGTCACTTTCGAAGGCCAGCCCGACGCCGTCGCCCTGCTCCAGTCAGCAGAAGTCGGCCTCTAGGTTTCGACAAGCTCAACCACCGGAATCGGTGATCGAGCCTGTCGAGATCCCACTCAGCGGACTTCGAAGCCTGCGTCGCGGATTGCCTGCTTGACCTGGGACATCATGTTGTCCGGTCCCCAGTGGAAGATCGACGCGGCCAGCACGGCATCCGCTCCTGCGGCAACGGCCGGCGGGAAGTGAGCCGGTTCCCCGGCGCCGCCTGAGGCGATGATCGGCACTTTCACCGCGGCCCGGACGAGCCGGATCAGTTCCAGGTCAAAGCCGTCCTTGGTGCCGTCGGCGTCGATGGAGTTGAGCAGGATTTCCCCGATGCCGCGGTCTGCGGCTTCCCTGGCCCACTCGATGGCGTCGATCCCGGTACCCGTACGGCCGCCGTGGGTAGTCACTTCAAAGCCCGACGGCGTGGGCTGGGACCCGGTGCGGATCCGGCGGGCGTCGACGGACAGGACCAGCACCTGCGAACCGAAATGCCGGCTGATTTCGTTGATGACGTCCGGCCGGGCAACGGCGGCCGTGTTGATGGAAGCCTTGTCCGCGCCGAAACGCAGGAGCTTGTCCACCTCGGCAACACCGCGGACACCGCCGCCCACGGTCAGCGGGATGAAGACTTCCTCGGCCGTGCGGCGGACCACGTCGAAGGTGGTTTCGCGGTTGCCCGAGGACGCCGTGACATCGAGGAACGTCAGCTCGTCGGCGCCCGCATTGTCGTAGCGGTGCGCCAGCTCCACCGGGTCACCCGCGTCGCGGAGCCCCTCGAAGTTGATGCCCTTCACAACGCGCCCGGCGTCGACGTCGAGGCAGGGGATGACTCGTACAGCTACAGCCATGGGGACTCCTGGAATTCTCGGGTGGATTCTGCGGCGCGGCGTGAACCGGGCGGGACGCTCAGATACGGCAGGCGTGGATGCTGCTGACCAGGATGGCGCGGGCGCCGAGGTCGTAAAGCTCATCCATGATCCGGTTGGTTTCCTTCTTCGGAACCATGGACCGGACAGCCACCCAGTCGGAGTCGCGCAGCGGCGAGACAGTGGGTGATTCCAGGCCGGGAGTCAGCGCGGCGGCCTGTTCCACGAGCTCCTTGCGGATGTCGTAATCCATCAGCACGTACTGGCGCGCCACAAGGACACCCTGCAGGCGGCGGATCAGGACTTCAATCTCCTTGGCGGTGCCGTTCGCGGCCCCGCCTTCGCCGGTGCGGCGGATCAGGACGGCTTCCGACTTGAGGATCGGCTCGCCGAAGATTTCCATCCCGGCGGCCTTGAGGGTGTTGCCCGTTTCCACGACGTCGGCGATGGCGTCCGCGACGCCCAGGCGCACGGAAGACTCCACGGCGCCGTCGAGCCGGACCACCTTGGCGTTGATGCCCCGCTCGGCGAGGTAGCCGCGGAGCAGGCCGTCGTAGCTGGTGGCGAGGCGCTTGCCTTCCAGCTCTTCTGCTGTGGCGAAGTCACCCACGGGTCCGGCGAAGCGGAACGTGGACGCAGCGAAGCCCAGGGGCAGCAGTTCCTCGGCCTCCACCTCGGCGTCCAGCAGCAGGTCGCGGCCGGTGATGCCGACGTCGAGGGTTCCCCGTCCGACGTACACGGCGATGTCGCGGGGGCGGAGGAAGAAGAACTCAATGTCGTTGTCCGGGTCCATCATGACCAGCTCGCGGGTGTCGCGGCGCTGGCGGTAGCCCGCTTCGGTCAGCATGGCGGAGGCGGCTTCGGACAGGGAGCCCTTGTTGGGTACGGCTACTCGCAGCATGGGGGTCTTTCTTGGTTGGGAGGTCTATGGATCAGGCAAACGGGCCACGCAGGGCACGGGCAGGCAAGTGTTGACCGCCGGGTGCCGCAGTGGCTACAGATGCTTGTAGACGTCTTCCAGGGTCAGGCCTTTAGCGAGCATCAGAACCTGCAGGTGGTAGAGCAGCTGGGAGATTTCCTCGGCCGTGGCCTCATCGGATTCGTACTCAGCGGCCATCCAGACTTCGGCTGCTTCCTCCACGACTTTCTTGCCAATGCCGTGGACTCCGGACTCCAATTCAGCGACGGTGCGGGAGCCTGCCGGGCGGGTGGCTGCCTTCTCACTCAGTTCAGCGAACAGCGTCTCGAAATTCTTCACGCCCTACAGCCTACTTGCTGCCGGCCCGGGGGCGCCTGTCGGGCCGCTGCATGACGGGCGCGATGTGAGCGAACACACACCGCGCCCCGGCAGCCCGCCCGCTGCTACGTGTACTGCTTGAGGAGGACTGCGGTGGCCAGGGCTGCCGTCACGGCTTCATGGCCCTTGTCCTCGCTGGAGCCCGGCAGGCCCGCGCGGTCCAGTCCCTGCTGCTCGGTATCGCAGGTCAGCACGCCGAAGCCCACCGGCACGCCGGTGGAGACACTGACATCGGTCAGACCCGACGTCGCAGCCTGGCAGACGTACTCAAAGTGCGGCGTGCCGCCACGGATCACGACGCCGAGGGCCACCACTGCGTCAAAGTGCGGTGCCAGCCGCGCGGCAGCAACGGGAAGCTCAAAGGCACCCGGAACGCGCAGGACGGTGGGTTCGCTGATGCCCGCGTCCTTGGCGGCGCGCAGGGCGCCGTCCAGGAGTCCGTCCATGATCTGGGTGTGCCAGCTGGCAGCCACAATGGCCAGCCGCAGCTGCGACGTTTCCGCCGGGTTGAGGGTGGTGAGGTCAATATCTGGTGCGCCGTGTCCGCTCATGCGTGAATCTGGTCCGTTCAGTTTTGGTCGTGGTCGAAATCGTCGGCGGCGCCGCTTGGCACCGTGACAATGTGTGTGTCCAGCGTCAGCCGGTGCTCCATGCGGTCCTTTTTGGTCTGCAGGTAGCGGATGTTCTGGTCGCGGGACGGCACCTCGGTGGGCACCATTTCCACCACCTTCACACCCGCTTTGGCGAGCCTGTTCTTTTTGTCCGGGTTGTTGCTCAGGAGCCGGATCTCGTGGAGGCCCATCTCGGCCAGGATCTGGGCGGCCGCCTTGTAGCAGCGGGCGTCCACCGGCAGTCCCAGCTGTTCGTTGGCCTCCACGGTGTCAAAGCCCGCTTCCTGGAGGGCGTAGGCCTTGATTTTGTTGGCCAGGCCGATCCCCCGGCCTTCCTGCCCGCGCAGGTACAGCAGCGTGCCGCCGAACTCGTTGATCAGCTCCAGGGCATAGGCCAGCTGTTCGCCGCAGTCACAACGGTAGGAGCCGAAGACATCGCCGGTCAGGCACTCTGAATGCAGCCTGACCAGCGGAGCAACGCCATCCTTGGGCGGGTTGGGCGAGCTCACCGCCAGGTGTTCGGCGCCCGTGACCAGGTCTGTCCACGCCTGGGTAATGAAATCGCCAAATGCCGTGGGCAGCTGCACAATGGGACCGCCGCTCACGGGGTGGTGGGCCCGGCCATTGCCGGCCGCCCCCTGATGGTGTCCGTTCTGGTGGCTGTTGTCCGATACTCCGGAAGCCGTCATCATTACTCCTCTACTCCGCCCGGGCGTCCGGCCCGGTGTCACTGTCGGCGGGTGTCCCGGTTCCTGCTTCAAGGTAGGCCACCAGATCCTCAATCGAGATCAGGGGGCACCCGTGTTCAGCGGCGAATCCCCGCAGCCCGTCGAGCCGCATCATTTCACCGTCGTCGTACACAACCTCGGCGATAACACCCACTGGCTCAAGTCCGGCGAGCCGGCAGAGGTCCACGGCCGCTTCGGTATGGCCGGGGCGTTCACGCACTCCTCCGTTAACTGCCCGGAGCGGGAAAATATGCCCGGGCCGGGTCACGGCGGCCGGTCCGGCGCCCGGGTCTGCCAGGACGCGGGCCGTGAGGGCCCGGTCCGTGGCGGAGATTCCGGTGCTGACACCCACCGCCGCGTCGCACGAAACCGTGTACGCCGTTCCCTTCGCGTCCTGGTTCACGGCCACCATGGGCGGCAGGGCCAGGGCGTCGGCGCGCTCGCCGGTCAGGGGGACGCAGATGACGCCGGAGCTGTACCGGATCGTCCAGCCCATGAGGGCAGGGGTGGCATGCTGTGCGGCGAAGATGATGTCGCCTTCGTTTTCGCGGTCCTCGTTGTCCACCACCAGCACGGGCCGGCCGGCGGCCATGGCGCGAATGGCATCTTCGACAGGGTCAAGTCCGAAGGTTGCGCTAGGCACCGGGGCTGCGGACGCGGCCGGCTCCAGCCGAACGGTGGCGTTCATCGTTCGCCCCCGGTGGTTGCGCCGGTGCTGAATGCCAGCAACCGTTCGGTGTATTTCGCGAGGACGTCCACCTCAAGGTTGACCCGGCTGCCGGTTTCTTTGGCCCCCAGGCCAGTCTCTGCCAGCGTGGTGGGGATCAGCCCCACTTCGAACCAGGGCTCCGGCTCCGCGGCCGGGCTGACCGCCGTGACGGTGAGCGAGACGCCGTCGATCGCTATGGAGCCCTTCTCCGCGACATAGCGGGCAAGGTTGACTGGCACACCGAACCGGAGGCGTTCCCAGTTGCCGAGCGCCTCGCGCTCCAGCAGCTGCCCGACGCCGTCGACGTGGCCCTGGACGACGTGGCCGTCGAGCCGGCCGCCGGCGGGGACGCAGCGCTCAAGGTTCACCGAGTCACCGGCGGCAAGTTCGCCGATGGTGCTGCGGACGAGGGTTTCGCCCATCACGTCAACGCTGAACTCTTTGCCCTCGATGGCGGTGGCCGTCAGGCAGACTCCGTTGACGGCAATGGACCCGCCCAGTGCGAACCCCTCGGTGGTACCGGGGGCCCGCAGGCGGAGCGTTGCGCTGGCATCGCCGTCCCGCTCCACGGACAGGACCTGTCCCTGTTCGGCAATAATTCCGGTAAACATCAGTAGCCTCCCATGGCTGGTTCCGCGGCAGCGCGGGATAGGTGTGGTTCAAAAGCTTCGGTTGGTTCTGGACGGAGGTGCAGCCTCAGGTCCCGGCCCAGGGTCAGGACGGCGCCGCCGTCGGAGGGGTCCCAGTCCCAGTGCCGGGCGTCCGCGAGGGTGGTGATTCCCAGTCCGTTGAGGGCGGGAGTGCCGGAGCCCAGCAGGGTGGGGGCAACGTAGACAATGAGTTCGTCCACAAGCCCGGCGGCCAGGAATGAACTGAGGATGCGTGAGCCGCCTTCCACCATGACGTGGCGGACTCCCTCCGCGTAAAGGAGGGAGAGCGCCTCCCGCGGATCCCGCGTGGCGAGGTGGAGCACGTTACCGTCATCACCGCGGACGGCGGCGTCGGCCGGAATGTCACGCAGGCCCATCACGGCACGCAGCGGCTGCTTGCCCGATGTCGCTCCGGACTCGTCCCGGGCTGACAGCCGGGGGTTGTCCACCAGCACGGTCTGGGTCCCCACGAGGATGGCGTCAATCCGTCGCCTGAGCCCGTGGTTGTCAGCGAGCGACTCAGGCGAGGAGATCCACTGGCTCGTGCCATCCTCGGCGGCTATCCGGCTGTCCAGCGTCTGGGCAATGTGCAGCGTCACAAACGGGCGTTGTGCGGCCACTCCCAGGAACCACTGACGGTTCAACTCGAACGACTCGCCGGCCGCGAGCCCGCTGCGGACCTGCACCCCGGCGTTCCGGAGGGTGGCAGCGCCGCCCGCCGCAGGGTCATGCGGATCGTCGACGGCGTAGATCACGTCCGTGATTCCGGCACGAATAATCGCCTGCGTGCAGGGCCCCGTGCGGCCGCTGTGGTCACAGGGTTCCAGTGTGATCACCATCGTGCAGCCGCTCAGGTCCAGCCCGGCTGCCTCAGCCTGGGTGATCGCGTCCGCTTCAGCATGCGGCGTGCCGGCGCCGCGGTGGTACCCGGTTACCAACTGGCGGCCGGCCGCATCGATGGCGACGGCGCCCACCAGCGGATTCGCTCCGCGCGGGCCCTGCAGGGCTGCTTGCAGCGCTGCGTCCATGGCGGCGGTTTCGGCGGCACTGAACGCCGTGACGTTTTCGATCCGGGTCATGGGGCGGCCACCGGTCCGGTGGCTTCGGTTCCCGGAGCATGGGAAATCCTGGCTTCAAAGAGCCATCGCAAGGGGTTCATGTGTGTTGTCGTTCCTTCCCTCTAGAACCGCGATGGCTCCGGGGGTATACGACAGCAGAAGGCCGCAGCGCCATAAGGCGCCACAGATACAGCTGTACGTGCTTCTCTCATCCAGACTTTAACTGTCGGTACCGGAATTTCACCAGTTCAACCGTCCGCCGGTTCCTTCCCTGAAGGGGGAAAGCGCCGGCTCGCGGGTCGCGGACTATCACCGCCGGTTCGGACTTACACCGACCCCGGAGCACGTATTGTGTGTTGCTATTGTGCCATAACCACAAGGTGGCCCAGACTATTCCGCGGACGCAGCACGTAACTTGATGCTGCCGGCTTCGCGGAGCCGTCCGATGGCTGCTGCCGGGTCCTCCGCGCCGTAGACAGCCGAACCCGCCACGAAGACGTTGGCACCTGCTTCGGCCGCCCGCAGAATGGTTTCCTCGGTAATGCCGCCGTCCACCTGGATGGCGACATTGATTCCGGAGCCGTCAATGGCTGCCCGGGCCTTGCGGATCTTGGGCAGGGTGAAGTCCAGAAACGCCTGGCCGCCGAAGCCCGGCTCCACGGTCATGATCAGGAGCATGTCCAGTTCCTCGAGCATGTCCAAGTAGGGTTCCACAGCTGTGGCTGGGCGCAGCGCCATGCCGGCCTTGGAGCCCCGGGCCCTCAGCTCGCGGGCCAGTTTGACCGGTGCAATGGAGGCCTCGGCGTGGAAGGTCACGGATGCCAGCCCTGCGTCGGCGAACCCCGGTGCCCAGCGGTCGGCGTCGGAGATCATCAGGTGGGCGTCCAGCGGGACGGGGCTGACCGCCTGGATCCGCTGGACCACGGGCAGCCCGATGGTGAGGTTGGGGACAAAGTGGTTGTCCATCACGTCCACGTGCACGGCGTCAGCGTTGCTGATGCGCTGCAGTTCGGCCTCGAGGTTGACGAAGTCGGCGGACAGGATGCTGGGGTTGATGCAGCATTGCGGCATGGGGGAACCTTTCACGGGTCAGGCTTTCTTCCGGATGAGGGCCAGGAACATGGCATCGGTGCTGTGGATGTGCGGCCAGAGTTGCGCCGTGGAATCGTGGCCTGCGCCCAGGTTCCCGGTCAGGCTCACGCTGTCCAGCACCGCACCGGCGTCCAGCAGCTCCAGGTCATCACGCTTCCGGAGGGCATCGCTGACCACCGCCGTGGTTTCGGCCGGGTGGGGTGAACAGGTCACGTAGGCAACCACGCCGCCGGGGCGGACGGCGTCGAGCGCCGATTTCAGCAGGGCACGCTGCAGCGGACCGAGGTCCGCGAGGTCCTTGGGGGTGCGGCGCCAGCGGGACTCCGGCCTGCGGCGCAGCGCACCAAGCCCGCTGCAGGGGACATCCACCAGGACCCGGTCAAAGGATTCCGGCTGCTCAGTGCCCACGTCGCGGCCATCGCCGGTCCGGACGCGCCAGACGTCCCTGGGCACAGCTGACAGGGCTTGGCTGACGAGTTTGGCACGGTGCGGGGCAGGTTCATTGGCGAGCAGCGTGGCGCCCTGGGCGTTGGCCAGCGCGCCAAGGAGGGCCGCCTTGCCGCCGGGGCCGGCGCACAGGTCCAGCCAGGTTTCGTTCTGGCGTTCTGCTCCAGTGCCGTCGGTGGGGTCGAGGTCCACTGCCGCCATGGCGCGGGCCACCAGCTGCGAGCCGACGTCTTGGACGCGCGTGCTGCCTTCCCGTATGGAGGCCAGGCGGCCGAGGTCTCCGCCGCTGGAGAGTGCCGAGCCTTCAACGAGTTCACCCAGGGTGGCCCCGCTTTCCAGGGCTTCGTCCAGGCTGCCCAGGCCTGGCAGTGCAACGAGGTTGACCACCGGAGCCGCGTTATCGGCTTCCAGCAGGTCGTTGATCTCGGTGGCGGACCGTCCGTGGGCCACCAAGGACTGGCGCATCGCACGGACAATCCATTCGGGGTGGGCGTACCGGAGGGACGCGATGGTGGTTTCGTCGCTTTCACCGGCAACGAGGACCTCAAGCCACTCCTCCAGCGTGTGCGCCGTGACCTTCCGCAGCACCGCATTGATCAGGGCGGAGGGTCCGGCGCCGATGACGGCGCGGGCCAGGCCCACGGTCTGATCCAGAGCGGCGTGGGCCGGGACGCGCATGGCCAGCAGCTGATGGGTGCCGATCCGCAGGGCGTCCAGGATGGCGGGGTCAAGCTGGTCCAGCGGCCGGTCAACGCAGCGGGCCAGGATGGCATCGTAGGTGCCCTGGCCACGCAGGGCACCGTAGCTGAGCTCGGTGGCGAAGCCGGCGTCGCGCTTGTCCAGGCCGTGATGGCGGATGCGGGACGGGAGCACCAGGTTGGCGTAAGCGTCCTCGGCGGCTACCGCGCGCAGGACTTCAAAAGCCACCAGCCGCGCGGGGTCAGCCCGGCGGGTCCGCTGCGCAGGAGCGTTTTCGGTGAAGCTCCGCTGCGAGGGGCGGTTGCGTTCGCGGCCCTGGGCGTTGCGCTGGCTGGAATCCCGCGGCCCGCCCTTGCCCCGTCCGCTGTTGCCGCGTCCGCCGCCCGGGGCGCCGCTGCCGCTGCCGCCCGTGCCGCCTGCATTACCGCCGGATTCGCTCATTCGAAGACCACGCTTTCCAGTGTTGCCATGCCACGCGCCCAGTCGGCGGCGGCCATCATCTTTTTGCCCGAAGGCTGGATCCTCGTTAGCTCCACAGCGTGGGATCCGGTGCCCACCAGGACGCTCTTGCCGTCGAGGAATACTGCGCCGGGCTGCAGGTCAGTGTCGTCCGGCCGGAGCCGGACGGGTTCGAGTTTGACGCGCTGTCCGTCCAGGGTGGTCCAGGCGCCGGGCTCGGGAGTTACGCCGCGGGCGCGCCTGCCGATCGCCAGGGCGGGCTGCTTCCAGTCGAGCCGGCCGTCATCGATGGTCAGCTTGGGGGCCAGTGAAACGTCGCCGACCTGCTGCTGGGCAGCTGCCCTCCCGGCTTCGACGGCGGCCAGCGTCTGGGCAAGGAGCACGGCCCCGCTGTTGGACAGCCGCTCCAGCAGCGCCCCGGCGGTGTCCTCCGGGCCAACGCCCTCGGTCAGCGTTCCGAAGACCGGGCCGGTGTCCAGACCTTCTTCCAACAGGAAGGTGACTGCCCCGGTGACGTCGTCGCCGGCCATCACGGCCCGCTGCACGGGGGCAGCGCCACGCCATGCGGGAAGCAGGGAAAAGTGCAGGTTGATCCACCCGTGCGGGGGAACATCAAGGGCGGGGCGCGGAATCAGGCCGCCGTATGCCACGATGGCGGCCACATCCGGCTTGGCCGCGGCGATTTTCGCCGTCACGGCCTCGTCCACGCGGGTGGCGTGGATGACGTCTATTCCCAGCTCGGCGGCGCGGGCGGCAACGGGCGACGGCGTCAGCACCCGTTTGCGCCCTATCGGCGCGTCGGGACGGGTCAGGACGGCAACGATCTCAAAGCCGGCCTCAACGAGGGCGTTAAGGGACGGGACGGCCACGGCGGGGGTGCCGGCAAAAAGTACCCTCATGCGGTGGCGCCGCCGCCGAAGCTCGCGCCCCCGAAACTGGACCCGACCGTCTTGGCGCGCTTCGCCGTCGTGCGTTCCGTAATGGCGTCATAGTTGGCATTACGGATGGAACGCAGGGCCGTTGTCCGGTCCTCGCCTTCCAGCCTGTCGGTGTAGAGGATGCCGTCCAGGTGGTCCGTCTCGTGCTGGAAACAACGGGCCAGCAGGCCTTCTCCCTCCACCGCGACAGGATTCCCGTTCAGGTCAACACCGGTGGCGCGTGTGGCGCGGAAGCGGCGGACCGGGAACGCCAGGCCAGGAATGGACAGGCAACCCTCAACCTGGTCCGCCTGGAAGTCCTCGCTGTTTTCCAGGACCGGATTGATGATGTGGCCCTCCACGCCGTCGATCCGGTAGGTGAAGACCCGCTGGCTGACGCCAATCTGGGGGGCCGCGAGGCCGGCGCCATCCACGTCCTCCATGGTTTCCGTCATGTCCGCGACCAGCTTGGCGAGCTCAGGACCGAATTCCGTCACGGGATCGGCCACTGTGCGGAGCACAGGATCACCGATGATGCGGATATTCAGAATGGCCATGTGCTGTCTTTCCTCACGGTGGGCGTTATTGGCGAACCTATCCAGTTTAGGCGCAGGGGAACCACCCCCGGGACTCCGGGCAGACGTGCGCCGGGCAGGCGCGCTCCGCTAGGCGCTGCGGACCTGCGCGGACGCGGGTGGAGCCACCGGAAGAAGCGCAGACCCGGCGGCGAGCGTATCGGCGGACAGTTCCCAGACGCGGCGCAGGGCGCAGAACTTCCACCAGTGGTGCTTGAGGACGTCGGGGTTGGCGCGGACCGGACGGACTTCGGTCTCGCCGATAGCCACAGCCAGCAGTAACGGGTTCTCACCGTACTTCCAGGGCTCCCATTCCCCTGCCACGGCATCCACGAGGCTTTCTTCGGCCTTCATGCCGGCCACCAGTTGCATAACCACCTTGTCGTCCAGCGGCTTGACGGTGCCGTCCCGCGTGGTGCCCTTGGTCTTGTAATCAATAACGCAGATCCGGCCGTTGATTTTGGCCACGAGGTCCAGCGTCCCGGCATAGCCCACTGACTTGTTCCAGACGGTAATTTCCGGTGCGATGGGCTCTACGCCGTAGAGGTCCCACCACTCATCGAACCGCAGGGCAAAGCCTTCCTCGCCGTTGGCCGCCAACGCCTCGCGGGTTTCCTTCATGGCGTGGGGCCGGCCCAGGGCGCGGAGCGCAACCTGCTCGCAGTAATTATGGACGCGGTCGCCGCGTTTGGCGGCCTCGTCGCGATACAGTTCTGCTGCTTTTGAGGCCCGGTTGACGGCCTGCCGGATTTTCGCCGGGCTGCCCAGGCAATCGGCCAGCAGCGGATCCTTCGCCAGGCTGCTGGCGCCCATGTAACCGAACCAGCCGTCCAGGCCGTGCGGCTGCTGGCCGATGACGGTGGTGATTGACGGAACGGAGAACTGTTCGGAGGTGGACCGCGCATACATGCGGCCGTATTCCGTGGCGTGGGCAAGGAGTGGATCAGTCATACAAAGACTCTTTCACAAGGGGCTGACAGAATGGCGGGCACAAAAAAGGTCCGTTTCCGCTCGGCTGAGCGGAAACGGACCAGATTCCTCGGTGGGCGATACTGGGTTCGAACCAGTGACCTCTTCGGTGTGAACGAAGCGCGCTACCACTGCGCCAATCGCCCCGATGCCTTTGAATGCTAGCCGACCCGGCGGGGTTTATGGAAATCGAGCCGGGACCGGAGTCGAATTACACGCCTGTAATTAGCAAAATCCCCTAGATTGCAGGGATCCAGGGGCATTGCCGCCGTTGAGGCACGCTCGATTTGGAGAATCCCTGAACCTCCTATAGAGTTCTTACTCGTTGGAACGCGAGGAATTGCCCGAAACGGCACGGATTCAGCGGCCCAAATGCGGACGTAGCTCAGCTGGTAGAGCACCACCTTGCCAAGGTGGATGTCGCGAGTTCGAATCTCGTCGTCCGCTCGCAGGACACTGTCACGGCAAAGATTTTTCGGAATCGGCGCTTACACGGTGGGTTGGCCGAGAGGCGAGGCAGCGGCCTGCAAAGCCGTTCACACGGGTTCGAATCCCGTACCCACCTCGGTGAAAACCATGGATTCCGGTTTACGCCGGACGAAATGGGCGATTGGCGCAGCGGTAGCGCGCTTCCCTGACACGGAAGAGGTCACTGGTTCGATCCCAGTATCGCCCACCAAGCAAGGAAACTTGCTTCATGCAGTACGTCTGGCCACCGGCCAGGCTGTACTTCATACGCGGACGTAGCTCAGCTGGTAGAGCACCACCTTGCCAAGGTGGATGTCGCGAGTTCGAATCTCGTCGTCCGCTCTCTACCCCAGTAATAAATCCGAAATGACCGGCCTTCCGGTTCCGGGCGATTGGCGCAGCGGTAGCGCGCTTCCCTGACACGGAAGAGGTCACTGGTTCGATCCCAGTATCGCCCACACACAGCAGCTCCCCCGAGAGCTGCTTTTTTTATTGCCTGAATGGCCCGCCTTCGACTTTACAGAAATTGTCACAGCACCTTGGCACGCCCCGCAGAGAGGGCTAGGATCGGTTGCGGAGGAGCGACCTGGCTCCGCGATTGAAGGGAGGTGCTCGTGGGACTGATTGACGATCTCAAGGGCAAGGCTCAGGGTCTCATCCACGGCAACGAGCGGGCCATCAAGGACGGCATCACCAAGGCCGGCGATTTTGTCGACTCAAAGACCGGCGGCAAGTACGCAGGCCACGTCGATAAGATCCAGGATGGCGCTTCCAAGCTCGTTGACAAGAACGACGGAACCCCCGGCGAGACGCCTGCCACCGAGCAAGCTCCGCCAGTCAACCCGGTTCCCCCGGTTGAGAAGGCTCCGTAAGAAGGATTTGGCCAGGGCATTGCCCTAGCACGTCAAGGGGGTGCGGGTCCCGCCGGGAGGCGGCACCCGCACCTTTGGCGCTTAACGGACTGTCCAGCTTCCCCAGCCGCTGCCTAGGACGGCTCGTGGTTCTGGCCTTCGCGGGCCAGTGCGGTCAGGCGGGACACAGCGCGGAAATACTTCTTGGTGTACCCGCCGTGCATCATCTCATCCGTAAAGAGTTTGTCGAAGGGGACGCCGCTGGCCAGGATGGGCACATCCTTGTCGTACAGGCGGTCCGCCAACACCACGAAGCGAAGCGCCACTGCCTGTTCGGTGATGGTCTCCACGTTGCGCCACACAACGCCGTCGATGCCGTCGATGAGCTGCCGGTAACGGCTCGGGTGGACACCGGCCAGGTGGCCGATCAGTGAACTGAATTCGTCCTCTGCCACGGTCTTGCCGTCGAACTCGGCCCTCATCTGTGCGGCGAGCTGGCTGTTCTTCAGCGGTGCCGGGGCGGCGGGCAGGCCACGGTGGCGGAAGTCCTCGCCGTCGATCCTGATGACGTCGAACTGGTCCGCCAGGACCTGGATTTCACGGGCAAAGTCGACGGCGGCAAAGCGGCCGTCGCCCAGCGAACCCGGCAGGGTGTTGGACGTGGCAGCCAGCTTGACGCCGGCGTCGGCCAGTTCACGCATCAGACGGGACATCAGCACGGTGTCACCCGGATCATCCAGCTCGAATTCGTCGATGCACACCAGCTTGTAGTGGCTCAGCGCCTCAACAGTTTTGCGGAAGGAAAGCGCCCCGACCAGGTTGGTGTATTCCACAAACGTGCCGAAGGCCTTGGGGCCCGGGGCGGCATGCCACAGCGAGGCCAGCAGGTGGGTTTTGCCGACGCCGAATCCTCCGTCGAGGTAGATCCCCGCCCTGGTAGCGACCTTCTTGGTGAAGAGCTTCTTGAACAGGCCGTCGCCGTCGCCGGCTCCAACTCCCCCGGCGAACGCTTCCAGCGCCTTGACCGCCGCCGCCTGGGACGGCTGGTTCGGGTCCGGCCGGTAGCTGGCAAAGGAGACCTGGCCGAACCGTGCGGACGGATAGAAACCTTTGAGGAGTTCATCCACCGAAACCGCCGGAGTGCGGGCGGCAAGCTGTTCGATCTGTACCAAGGTGGTCCGTTCTGCTGGTGGGTTGTCCCCAGAAAGAATACCGGCAACAGCCCGGGCCTCCCCCGCCGTGCGGCCGGCAGGGGCCCGGGCGTGACGAAGGCCATATTTCCCACTGTTAACAAGGAGGCGGACAGGGCGGCCGGCCATGGCTAGTGTGGGAGGCAGGTTTTCCTTCTACAGCATCCGCCGTGTCTCAGTGAAAGGCCACCACCATGTCCTACGCAGTTGAACAGAACGAGAAGTTCGCCACCTACGCCAACCCGGAGCGTCTGGTATCCACCGACTGGCTTGCCGCCGCACTTGAGGGTGGCGCCCTTACGGACGGAAAGCTGGTGGTGGTCGAATCCGACGAGGACGTTCTCCTTTACGAGACCGGCCACATCCCCGGATCCGTCAAAATCGACTGGCACACCGACCTTAACGATCAAGTGACCCGCGACTACGTGAACGGCGAGGCATTCGCCGCCCTGGCCGCTGCCAAGGGCATCTCCCGCGACGCCACGGTGGTCATCTATGGGGACAAGTCCAACTGGTGGGCCGCCTATGCACTCTGGGTCTTTACCCTGTTCGGCCACGAGGATGTCCGGCTGCTCGACGGCGGCCGGGACAAGTGGATCGCCGAAGGCCGCGACCTGACCACGGAGCAGACCGCCCCGGCACCCGGTGACTACCCGGTGGTGGAGCGCAACGACGCCCCCATCCGCGCGTTCAAGGAAGATGTGCTGGCACACTTCGGCAAGCCGCTCATTGACGTCCGCTCCCCTGAGGAATACACCGGCCAGCGGACCCACATGCCGGCCTACCCGGAAGAAGGTGCGCTCCGCGGCGGCCACATTCCCACGGCAGCATCCATTCCCTGGGCGCGCGCCGCTGCGCCGGACGGAACGTACCGCAGCCGGGAAGAACTCGAGGCCCTCTACCTGGGCGAGGCCGGGTTGGCCGCAGGCGATGACGTGGTGGCTTACTGCCGCATCGGAGAGCGTTCCAGCCACACCTGGTTCGCGCTCAAGTACCTGCTGGGCTTTGACACTGTCCGGAACTACGACGGCTCCTGGACCGAGTGGGGCAACGCCGTACGTGTTCCCATCGCCAAGGGCACGGAACGCGGCACGGTCCCGGCGTAAACTGGAACAGATGACTACACATGACCTGCCCGCCGCATTGGCGGAAATCGTGGATGACTTCCAAGCCCTGACCGAACCCGATCGGCTTCAGTTGCTGCTTGAGTTCTCGCGCGAGCTGCCGGAACTGCCGGCCCGTCTGAAGGACCACCCCGAGCTCCTGGAGCAGGTGGTGGAATGCCAGTCGCCGCTGTTCCTGACCATCGAGACGGAAAAGAACGACGCCGGCCCGGCTGACGCCGTTCGGCTCTACTTCAAGGCGCCACCGGAAGCCCCCACCACGCGGGGTTTCGCCGGTGTGCTCCACGAGGGACTCGACGGACTCAGCGCCGCCGAAATCCTGGCGGTGCCGGACGATATGCCGGAGCTGCTGGGCCTGACGCGGGCCATCACGCCACTGCGGATGCGCGGCATGACCGCCATGCTGGGACGGATCAAGCGCAAGGTCGCTGCTACGTCCCGGTCCGCGTCCTGATCCCCTGATCTCTGTCGGAAACTGAAC
The DNA here is from genome assembly GCF_054057635.1 of Arthrobacter sp. UYNi723. Taxonomy (NCBI): domain Bacteria; kingdom Bacillati; phylum Actinomycetota; class Actinomycetes; order Micrococcales; family Micrococcaceae; genus Arthrobacter; species Arthrobacter sp. UYNi723. The sequence continues at coordinate 72,646 of NZ_JBSRZM010000012.1, read as the reverse complement.
GCTTTGGGACGCAAGAGTTCTTCAAACGGAACGCCGGCCACAGCCGCCCTGGCTGCAGCCGGCGTTCCTTTTGTGCTGCATCCGTATGCCCATGATCCTTCCGCGGCCAGCTACGGCGCGGAAGCCGCCGAAGCCTTGGGCATCGCTCCGGAGAAGGTCTTCAAGACCCTCATGGTGGAAGTCGAAGGCCGGCTGGCCGTGGGGGTTGTGCCGGTCAGCGGAAACCTTGACCTGAAGGCATTCGCGGCCGCCTTGGGCGCCAAGAAGGCTTCGATGGCAGATCCTGCGGCTGCTGAACGCCGCACGGGCTACGTCCTGGGCGGGATCTCGCCGTTGGGCCAGCGCCAGACATCACCCACAGTGGTGGACAGCAGCGCCCTCAATCTGGGGACGATGCTGGTTTCCGGTGGTAAGCGCGGCTTGGACGTTGAGCTTGCACCGGCCGACCTCATCCGGCTGACCTCCGCTGTGACAGCCGCCATCGGCACGCGCACACCTTAGCGGTTCTGGCCGGGATTAAGCCGTTGAGCCAGCTGGGGCCGGAGCCACGCCTTAATCAGGTTCTCCCAGCGCTGGGGATCGACATTCCATTCCTTGGTGTGCCTGGCGTGATTGAACGTTTCGAACGTGACCATGTCCGGATTCCGCTCGGCCAGAAGGGCGGACGGTTCATAGGGAACGTACTCGTCATCAACGCTGTGGATGATCAGGGTGGGCGTCCGGACTTCGACGGCGCGCGCCACCCAGTCCATGGCCTTGAGGTCCACGGGTGCGGCCAGGCCGGTGAGCCTGCGGCCCACAGGGTGGCCCAGCATCAGCTGCCCGTAGCGGCCAACGAGGGACGGAATGCGGTTGATCTGCGCATGGTGGGCCAGCACATTGACCCAGTTGATGACGGGCGCGTCCAGGACCATGGCCCGGATCAGGTGACGGTGAGGCGAGAGATCGGCCGTCTGCAGGCAGATGGCGCCGCCCATGGACCAGCCGAAGAGAACAATTTCCTCGGCGCCGTTGGCCAGGGCGAACTCGATGGCAGCCTCCACGTCATGCCATTCCGTGGATCCCAGGCCGTACCGGCCATCCTCGGCCGACGGCGCCAACCCGTCGTTCCGGTATGAGACAAGCAGGCTGGTAAGCCCCAGTTCGAGGGCGGGACCTACCGCCCGGAGGGCCTCCTGGCGGGTGGCCCCACGGCCGTGAACCATGACTGCCCAGGTCCGGGCAGGTCCGCCGGCCCGGACCAGCCACGCCGGTGCTGTGCCGCCGTCGACGTCGATCTGCACGTCCTCCGCCGCAAAGCCGGCGGCAGCGGGGTCCGGGTAGAGCGCACCGCTCCACCATCCGCGGCGGGCCGTTTCAAGATCGCCGGCGTAGACGGCTTCCACTTCGCGCAGGACCGTGCCGTCCGCCGGCGAATAGGACACGATCCGCCCGATCCGGGCGTGGCCCTTCCCGCCGTCGAAAAACAACCCATAGACGCCCTCCACAGTGGTCTCAGGAGTGGCTGTCAGGATGACCTTGCGGCCGCCTCCTTCCCGGAGCACGGCGAGGACTTCCTGGTCCGCCGTCCGCTGCCGGACTGGAGTGATCACGCGCCTGGCAAAATAAAGCGCCAGTGCGGAGGAGCCTGTGGCCAGCAGGCCGGCAAGGGCCCCGCCGCCAATGACGCCGCCGAGCGCCCATTTGGCGCGCAGCGACATGTGGCCGTCGGCCTGGATCGGAACTGCCGCCGTCAACGTGGAGGTGCGCGTGGAAGGTGCCATGGAACCATTCTTACTGCCGCAGACGGGTTGACCATATTCCGTCCGGCACGTGGCACCGGAATTCTGCCGGCCCCGGGGACGCCGCGCGCATGACACCGCACGCACCGATCGGCCCAAATGGATGCAGGCGCCGGTGCGCACGACTAGGCTGATGCCATGAGCGATCCAATCGTCATCCTGACCGAAGAACCCCTGGGCGCGGACGACCGCGTCAACATAGAACGCCTGGTGGACGGGCAGGACACTCCCCTTGTCCTGCTGGTTCCAGGGAACACTGAACGGCATCTGCTGGTGGATTTCCTTGAGAATCTCTCCCTGCTGGACGTTGCTAAGGCGTTCCGCGAACTGACCGCCCACGCCCCGGACCCCACCGCTGAACGGGCCGAGGCTGCAGAGACGCTGGCCGTCTCGCTGGCCGCCTTGGAGGGGCTGGGCGCCGGGGTCACGGGCGAAGTAGTGGACGGTGGGGCCGTCAACGGCCTCGTGGCCAAGGTCAAGGAACTCGGCGCAGCCCAGGCAGTAGTGATCACCCGTCCTCATGCAGTAGCGGATACGTTCCACACGGACTGGGCCAACAAAGCCCAGGACCAGCTGGGGCTCCCGGTGCTTCACCTGTATGCCGGTTCGGGATTTATCGGCGACTCCTGAGCGTTGAGCTGACTATGAGTATCTTTGGTAAGAGCATCTTCGAGAACAAGGCCACGGACTCGGTCCCGGGTCCGGCCGCCGACGCCGCCGCTGCGGAACCCGCCTACCGGAAATCCGACGCCGAGTGGCGGCAGGAGCTCACGCCGGAGGAGTACCACGTGCTGCGGCAGGCGGGTACGGAGCGCCCCTTCACCGGCGAGTACGTGGACACCCATACGGAGGGTGTCTACCAATGCCGTGCCTGCGGAACCGAGCTCTTCAGGAGCAACGAAAAATTCGACTCTCATTGTGGGTGGCCGTCCTTCTGGGCACCGCTCGCCGAAGGCACAGTCCGCTACATCCACGACCGGACGCTCGGCATGAAGCGCGTGGAGGTACGGTGCGCGCACTGTGATTCACACCTGGGCCACGTATTTGAGGGCGAGGGCTACGGCACACCCACGGACCAGCGCTTCTGCATCAACTCGGTGTCCCTGAAACTGGTGCCGCGCGGCGCTGCCGCGGAAGAATCCACGGAGTCCTGAGTCCGCCAGCCGTGGCTCCGCCTACATCTGGCGGAGCCGTGAGGCGCCTCGAGCCCGAGAATATCTTATGCTCAGGCTCGATTTGAGTTAGAGACTCTGGTTGCTTGCTACGCTCGCCGTAGATGCCCCAAGCAATGAGAAAGGCAGTCGCACCATGACCGTCACCGTGACCGTGGCCCCTACGAGGATCACCGCCGAAAATCCCGCCTGGCTCCGCCTCAGGAGCGCCGCCGAATCCCTGCATGCACTGCAGGTCCAGGACGGCTCCGTGCCTGATGCTGGCCATCACGCCTTGGCAGCCCTGCAGGTTGCCGCCATCACGGAGTCGCTTGCCGAACTGGCACCGCTGTTCCCGCACGACGCGGCCTACCTTGACGCCGTCGTCGCTGATTTCCAGGCGTGGGCCACGGCTGGATTCGCCGTCCCGGACTTCCTCGCATCGCTGCTGGCGTTCCAGCCCCAGCTGCAGCGCCAGGATGGCCTGCAGCATGTTGTCATCTTCCCCATGTACACCCAGAACGGAAGCAGCAGCCGGCTGGTGGAGGCCGTACTGATCGAGGTCATCTGGCCCGATTTTGTGGCCAGCCTTGAGGCCGGGGACTATTCCAACAAGCTCTTTGTGCCCATCCGGTTCCTGGACTTCACCCACGGCTACAACACCAACTCGGCGGTGCTGTTCCCCGAAACCGTGGCCGTGCGGGCGACACCCACCTTCACCTGGGGCGCGATTTTTGCGGACCGTGAAGCAGCCCGGTTCCGCCGGGTCCTGCGCGCGGCCGCAGACATCACCTCACTGGACCTGCCCGCGGGCGCCGCGGAACTCCTGGCCGACCAGGAACTGACCGAGGCCACGTTTGTGATGTGGGACCTGATCCATGACCGGACCCACATGCGCGGCGACCTGCCCTTTGACCCGTTCATGATCAAGCAGAGGATGCCCTACTTCCTGTATTCGCTGGAAGAACTGCGCTGCGACCTCACAGCCTTCCGGGAATCCGTCCGGATCGAACGGGACGAAAACGCCGGGCCGGAAGCACGCCGGCACGCGAAACTGGTGCAGTACGCCATCATCTTCGACCGGATCTTCCGCTTCGCGATCACCGGCAACCGGGTGCGCAACTACGACGGGCTCGGCGGACAGCTGCTCTTCGCCTGGCTGCACCAGCACCACGTCCTGCACTGGACCGACAGCCGGCTCAGCATCGACTGGGACAAGGTGGCGGACGCGGTGATCGCCCTCGGCGCCTCGATCGACGAGCTCTACTGGCGCTCCATTGACCGGCCGAAAATGGCCCATTGGCTTGCCGCGTACCAGCTGATCTCCGCCACGGTCACACCCAACCCCGCATCAGCCTGGGCCAAGGGCCCCGACGCGCTTCCCGTTGCAGGTCCGCCCCGCGGCCTCACAGACCAGGTGCTGGACGACGAATTTCCGCTGTCCATGTTCTACGAAGCGTTGGAGAAGAAAATGCGCCCAGTCATCGAATCCACCGCCGGCATCACCGGAGCGTCCGCGCTGTGAGCGAACCCGGCGCCCCGCGCGTTGTACCTGTTCCGGATAATTCCCTCGGGCTGAACGTCCTGATCACCGGCGGCAGCGGACCGTCCGGGATCGCGGTGGCCCGGGCACTGCACGAGGCGGGGTTCCGGGTCTTCACGGTCGGCTCGGACAGCACGCGCATCGAGGGTGCTGCGAGGCAGGCGGGCGACGGCGTCACTCCCCTGGTGTGCGATCTTGCGGATCTCGCTGACGTCCAGGCCCTCCGGAAGACCCTGACGGGCACGGCAGGTCTGATGGACGGGGTCATCCACCTCGTGGGCGGCTGGCGCGGCGCCAAAGGCATCACGGACCAGAGCGACGCCGACTGGGACTTCCTGGAGCGCGGCGCCATCACCACACTCAGGAATGTCTCCCGGGTCTTTTACGCCGACCTGGCCGCCGCCGGAACCGGACGGTTTGCCATGGTGTCCTCCACCGCGGTGGACAAGCCCACGGCGGCGACTGCCAGCTACGTAGCGGCGAAGGCCGCCGCCGAGACCTGGACACTGGCGATGGCGGAGGGCCTGGCCCGCGGGGCTGCGAATGAAGGCACCGCCTTGCGGGGCGCCGCCGTCGTCCTGGTGGTGAAAGCGCTCGTGGACGCGGAACTCCGGAAGGCGCACCCGGAACGGACCTTCCCCGGCGCCACCGACGTCGAAGACCTGGCCGCCGCCGTCGTCGGTCTGTTCAACCGCCCGGCAGCCGAGCTGAACGGCCGGCGCCTACTCCTGGCCCCCTGACCGCAAAATCCCCTGACTTGCAGGACCCTGACCGGCCGGACCCGACCTCCCTAGACTGAGAACGTGAGCAAAGCAATGACAACAACGGCAGATGCCGCCCCGCGGCTTGAAGATCCCGCCGCCCGGCTGCATGACGCGTCCGTCCGCGGTTTCGCCTCGGACAACTACTCCGGTGTGCACCCCGAGGTCCTGGCCGCCCTCGCGGCAGCCAACGGGGGCCACCAGGTGGCCTACGGCGAGGACGACTACACGGCACGGCTGCAGGGGCTGATGGAGGAGCACTTCGGCGCCGGCCTCGAATGTTTCCCGGTGTTCAACGGCACGGGGGCCAACGTGCTGTCCCTGCAGTCGCTGCTCCCGCGCTGGGGTGCTGTGGTATGCGCTTCGACGGCGCACATCAACATGGACGAAAACGGCGCTCCGGAACGGATCGGCGGGATCAAACTCCTGCATGTGCCCACCCCCGACGGCAAGCTGACGCCGGAGCTGATTGACCGCGAGGCCTGGGGCTGGGGTGATGAACACCGGGCACAGCCGCTGGCAGTGTCCATCACGCAGACCACCGAGCTGGGCACGTGCTACACCCCGGATGAGGTCCGGGCCATCGCGGATCATGCCCACGCCAAGGGCATGAAGCTCCACATGGACGGCGCGCGGCTGGCCAACGCCGCCGCGCACCTGAACGTGCCGCTTCGGGCTTTCACGCGCGACGCCGGCGTTGACATCCTCTCCTTCGGCGGCACCAAAAACGGGCTGCTGTACGGCGAAGTGGTGGTGGCGCTGAACCCCGAAGCGGCCCACGGCCTCGTGTTCCTGCGCAAGATGAACATGCAGCTTGCCTCGAAAATGCGCTTCCTGTCGGCCCAGTTCATCGCCCTGTTGGAAGGCGACCTGTGGCTCCGTTCGGCGTCGCACGCCAACGCCATGGCTGCCCGCCTCCGCGCCGCGGTGGACACGATCGAGGGCGTGGAGCCCACGCAGGAGACGGAGTCCAACGGCGTGTTCGCCGTCCTGCCGGCCGGCATAGCTGACCGCCTGCGGGAGTCCTTCCGGTTCTACGACTGGGATGAAGCCGCCCGCGAGGTTCGCTGGATGTGCTCCTTCGACACCAGCGAGGACGATGTCGACGCCTTTGTGGCCGCGATCCGACGGGAACTTGCGGCCCACCACGCGGGCAAGGAAGCCGGATAGCATGGACCGGCCGACGGCGAGCCTGCACTGCCCGCCCCCTGCTGTTGCGTAATCTGCGAAGGTGAACGCACTCGCCCAGGTTCCCCCGGAATTTCTCCACGCCTTGGGAACCCTCAGGAAGGCCCAATGCCGCAGCGAACTGCGCCTGGCGGAAATTCCCGCCCCGGCGCGCCTGGCACCGTTCGCCGTGGCACTCGGGGCCGAGGTGATGGAGCCCGGACCGGGCAGCGGCACCACGCCGGTCCACGGGCCCGCCGCCATGGCCCTGGCCGCGGCGTCCGGCACTGAGGACGACGACGACACCGAGCTGGCCACGGGCCGCTTCATCCTGCTGCACGACCCCGAAGGCTCAGCAGTCTGGGACGGCGAATTCCGCATTGTCACCTACATCCGGGCCCAACTTGAGCCCGAAATGGGCAACGACGAAATGCTGGGGACCGTCGCCTGGACCTGGCTGGTGGAGGCCCTGGAGAATCACAAGGCCCCCTACCGGGCGGCCGGCGGGACCGCCACCCGCGTCCTGTCGGAGAGCTTTGGAACACTTTCTGACCGGCCCGGATCGATCGACATCGAGCTGCGCGCCTCCTGGACACCGGAGTCCTCGGACGTTACTGCCCATCTGGAGGCGTGGTCCGACATGGTCTGCACGTTCGCCGGCCTCCCCCCTCTGCCCGACGGCGTCACGGCCCTTCCGCGCCGGCGCCGGAACTAGGACTGCCCCTTGTCGGTAAACTGAAGGCATCATGACCCCTCATATTCCGGAAAACACCACGGCCGGCGCTCCGGCTGCTGATACGACCCCCCACATCACGGTGGAAGGCTTCGACAGCCAGGTCCCCGTAGTCATTGACCTCGATGCACCGCGCGACGGCGTGCCGCTGGTTATCGAAACGCAGTCCGGGCTGGAGCGGTGCGCGGCAGCCATCGCCGCCGGAACAGGGCCCGCAGGGGTTGATGCAGAACGGGCGTCCGGATTCCGGTACGGCCAGCGCGCGTTCCTGGTGCAGATCCGGCGCGAAGGCTCCGGTACCTGGCTGATCGATCCTGAACCGTTCGAGAACCTGTCCATCATCAACGATGCGCTCCAGGGGGTGGAATGGATCCTGCATGCAGCCAGCCAGGACCTGCCCTGCCTGCTGGAGCTGGGCATGTGGCCGGACAAGCTCTTTGACACGGAGCTCGCCGCGCGGCTGGCCGGCCTGCCACGCGTTGGCCTGGCTGCCGTCATCGAACAGCTGCTTGGGTTTGGCCTGGCGAAGGAACATTCGGCCGCCGACTGGTCCACCCGGCCGCTGCCCGAGCCGTGGCTGCGCTACGCCGCCCTGGACGTGGAAGTCCTGACCGAACTGCGCGAAGAACTCATCGAATTACTGCAGGCCGACGGCAAGCTGGAATACGCGGAGCAGGAATTTGCCGCAATCCTTGCCGCCGGCGTGGCCCCTCCCCGGGTTGACCCGTGGCGCAAGACGTCGGGCCTGCACCAGATCCGCGACCGGCGCCAGCTGGCTGCGGTCCGCGAAATGTGGCTGGAGCGCGATTCCCTGGCACAGAAGCGCGATGTGGCGCCGGGACGGCTGATCCCGGATTCGGCCCTCGTCTCCGCCGCCAAGGCCATGCCGTCCACCGTTCCCCAACTGCTCGGCACCAAGGGCTTCCATGGCCGTGCGGCTCAGCGGGAGGCACCCCGCTGGCTCCGGTGCATCGCCGCTGCCCGCGATCTTGAGGAACTTCCGCCGCTGCACCTGCCCACCAACGCACCGCCACCGCCGCGGGTGTGGTCCGATCGCGACCCCGAGGCCGCGGCACGCCTCTCCACCGCCCGCCCGCTCCTGCAGGAGAAGGCGGAGGAACTGAACCTTCCCGTAGAGAACCTGCTGACGCCGGACTACCTCCGCCGGGTGGCGTGGCGTCCGCCGTCGGACATTACCGAAGAAACGGTAGCCGCTGAGCTGCGCGGCCTCGGTGCCCGTGACTGGCAAGTCGGCGTGGTCGCGCCGCTTCTCACGGAGGCGTTCCTCAACCCGCAACCACTGCCGGCCAAGGAAACCAAGGCAACCGCAGCCACTGAGTAAACGCCTCTCGCCGAGCCTTGCGCACCATGTTACTGACGAGTAACATAGTGTGCACTGCCGTCCCGCCGAGTGCTGCCCTTTGGCCTCCGGACGGCGCCAACGTCTCGATGAGGAGTAAACGTGAGCCACCACGGAAGCAGCGGATCCCCGCGAACTGTCCGCGACGTCGTCTTTGTTGACGGCGTCCGCACGCCCTTCGGCCGGGCCGGCGAGAAAGGCATCTACGCCGGAACCCGCGCCGATGACCTGATGGTGAAGTGCATCCGGGAACTTCTGCGCCGCAACCCCACCCTGCCCGCGGCCCGAATCGACGAAGTCGCCGTCGCCGCCACCACCCAGACCGGCGACCAGGGCCTGACCCTCGGCCGCACAGCCGCCCTCCTGGCAGGGCTCCCCCGCACCGTCCCCGGATTCGCCATCGACCGCATGTGCGCCGGCGCCATGACCGCCGTCACCACAACGGCGAGCGGCATCGGCTTCGGCGCCTACGACGTCGTCATCGCCGGAGGCGTGGAGCACATGGGCAACCACCCAATGGGCTCCGGCGCCGACCCGAACCCGCGCTTTATGTCCGAGCGCTTGGTTGACCCTGCTGCCCTGAACATGGGCAACACAGCCGAAAACCTGCATGATCGTTTTCCCGCCATCACCAAGCAACGCACCGACGCGTACGCGGTTGCCTCGCAGGACAAACTCGAGGCCGCCTACGCCAAGGGCCAGATCCAGCCTGACCTCGTTCCGGTCGCTACCCTCAAGCCGGGACAGGGCTGGACGGTGAACAGCGTTGATGAGCCGCCCCGCCCGGGAACCACCCTCGAAGACCTGGCGGCCCTGCGGACTCCCTTCCGCGCCCACGGCCGGGTTACGGCAGGCAACGCCGCCGGCCTGAACGACGGCGCCACTGCCGCCGTCCTGGCCTCCTCGGAAGCTGCGGCGGAACTGGGCCTGCCGGTCAAAATGCGGCTGGTCAGCTACGCCTACGCGGGCGTCGAACCGGAGGTCATGGGCATCGGCCCCGTGCCCGCCACCGAAAAGGCCCTGAAGAACGCCGGACTCAGCATTGAGGACATCGGACTTTTCGAGATCAATGAAGCATTTGCCGTGCAGGTCCTCAGCTTCCTGGACCACTTTGGCATTTCCGACGACGACCCCCGCGTGAACCGGTACGGCGGCGCCATCGCGGTGGGCCACCCCCTCGCGTCCTCCGGGGTCAGGCTGATGAACCAGCTCGCGCGGCAGTTCGAAGAAGATCCCTCGGTCCGGTACGGGATCACCACGATGTGCATAGGCTTGGGCATGGGCGCCACCGTCATCTGGGAAAACCCGCACCACACCGATTACAGCGGCACCGTCGCAGCAGTCGTCCACGAAGCAAACTCAGTAGCCACCACCGAAGGAGCCGCCGCATGAGCGCCGCCGATTTCACCAAGCTTGCCGAGCTCTTCCCCGACGAAACCGTGACCCACTCGTACGTCCAGGACATCAAGCTGCCTGCCGCCCCCGGCCAGCAGAGCCCCGGAGTTTTTGCGCTGATCACCCTGGATAACGGCCTGGACCACTCCAAGCCCACTACCCTGGGACCCAATACGCTGGTGGAACTAGGCACGGTCCTGGAGGGCCTGAAGGAGCGTGCGGCCCGCGGCGAGATCGTGGGTGTGGGCGTGACAGGCAAACCGTACTTCCTCGTGGCCGGCGCTGACCTGTCCGCGGTGAAGTCGCTCGAGAACCGCGATCATGGCCTGTGGATGGCACAGCTCGGGCACAACGTTTATGCCACGCTGGCCAACCTCGGCGTCCCCAGCTTCGCCTTCATCAACGGCGTTGCCTTGGGCGGCGGCCTGGAGATCGCCCTGCAGTCCACCTACCGCACGGTGTCTACCGGCGCCGGCGCGTTGGCGCTTCCCGAGGCCTTTATCGGCCTGGTCCCCGGCTGGGGCGGTGTCTACATCCTGCCGCGCCTGATCGGACCCGAGAACGCGGTCAAGGTGATGATCGAGAACCCGCTCAGCAACAACCGTACGCTCAACGGGCCGCAGGCCTTCCAGCTGGGCATCGCCGACGCCCTGTTCGAACCGGCAGACTTCCTGGAACAGTCCCTCGCCTGGGCGGCCACGGTCATCACCGGCGACGTGGTCCCGGAGCGAGCCAACGCCGTGGACCCGGCTGATCCCACTGTTGCCGGGCGCTGGTCTGCAGCCGTCGCCGCCGGCCGGACATTCGTGGAGGCCAAGACCTCCAACGCTTCCCCTGCACCGGCCAGGGTCCTGGATATCCTCGAAGCCAACCGGACCATGTCCCAGGCCGAATCCGCCGCCCTCGAGTGCGAAACCCTCGCCGGTCTGATGCAGACGGACGAGTTCCGCGCCACCGTATACGCTTTCCTGGACCTGGTCCAGAAGCGTTCCAAGCGGCCCGCCGGCGCACCGGATCGTAAGCTCGCCCGTCCGGTCACCAAAATCGGCGTTGTGGGGGCGGGCCTGATGGCCAGCCAGCTGGCCCTTGTGTTCGCCCGCCAGCTCAAGGTCCCCGTGGTGATGACGGACATCGACCAGGCCCGCGTGGACAAGGGCGTGGGCTACGTCCACGCCGAGGTGGACAAGCTCCTCGGCAAGAAACGGATCAGTCAAGACGCAGCCAACCGCACCAAGGCGCTGGTCACGGGATCGGTCTCCAAGGAGGCCTTCGCGGACGCCGACTTTGTCATCGAGGCCGTCTTCGAAGAGCTGAACGTCAAGAAGCAGGTCTTCGCCGAGGTGGAAGCGATCGTCTCGCCCGACTGCATCCTCGCCACCAACACGTCCTCATTGTCCGTCACGGCCATGGCCGAAGACCTCGCGCACCCGGAACGGCTTGTGGGCTTCCACTTCTTCAACCCGGTGGCCGTGATGCCGCTGCTCGAAATCGTGCGCGCACCCAAGACCGACGACGCGGTGCTGGCCACCGCTTTTGAGCTCGCCAAGGGCCTCAAGAAGACCGCGGTCCTGGTCAAGGATGCGCCGGCCTTTGTAGTCAACAGGATCCTGTTGCGGCTGATGGGTGAAGTGACGGCCGCCTTCGACGAAGGCACCCCTGCCGAGGTGGCCGACACGTCGCTGCGTCCCATGGGCCTGCCGATGACGCCGTTCACGCTGGGTGCCATGGTGGGCCTGCCGGTGGCCCAGCATGTCCAGGAGTCCCTGCACGCCGCTTTCGGAGACCGCTTCGCCGTGTCCACGAACCTGCAGAAACTGATCGAGAACGGCGTGAAATCACTCTGGGCCCCGGCGGCCGACGGCTCCCAGGAGATCCCGGAGTCCACCCTGTCGCTGATGTCCTTCGGCACGTCACCGTCCGCCGGGGAGGACGTGCTGCGCCGCGTGCAGGACGCCCTCGCCGAGGAGATCGGGCTGATGCTGGATGAGGGCGTAGTGGCCGGTCCTGAAGACATCGACCTCTGCATGATCCTCGGCGCTGGCTGGCCGATGTTCCTGGGCGGCATCACGCCGTACCTGGACCGTGTTGGCGCCTCCGAACGGGTCAACGGCAAGCGCTTCCTGGCGCCCGGCGTCGCGTCGGGTCTGGCGGGTCAGTCCTCCGAATCAGTCAGCCCGGATGCAGCCACCCAGGCATCAGTCCGCGGGTAGCAGTCGGCCGGCGTCGATGCGCACCAGCCGGTGCGCGATGGACCGGGCGTAGTCCAGGTCGTGGGTGACCAGCACGACGGCGGTGCCCTCCGCCGTCGTGCTGCGCACTACCCGGTCCAGCGCGGCCAGCCCATGGCCGTCCAGGGAAACGGTCGGTTCGTCCAGTGCAAGGACTGAGGGACGCCGGGCCAGCACTGTGGCCAGTGCCAGAAGCCGCTGCTGGGACGCGGGCAGTTCGGCTGGGTGCCGTCCGGCAAGGTGCTCCAGGCCAACGGCGGCGAGGGCTTGCTGCACTGCCTGGTCAGCCGCTGGCTGCCTGTGCTCGAGTCCGAAGCGGATTTCCCGTTCCACGGTCCGCTCAAACAGCTGGTCCCTGGGCTGCTGGAAAAGCAGCCCCACGTCACCGGACACCCGTCCCGCGGGCTGTCCGCCGATGTTCCGACCCTTCACCAGCACGCTGCCTGCTGTTGGTTGGAGCAAACCGTTGAGGTGCCTCAGCAGCGTCGACTTTCCGGCGCCGTTGGGACCTGTCACCGCCAGGATCTCGCCCGCGCTGACGGTCAGGCTGAGTCCGTGCAGGACCGGGTCAGCCGGCGGGCCCGGTTGTGCCCTGAACCAGCCTCTGCGCTGTGTCCCCCGGTACGTGAACGAGACGTCACGCAGTTCCAAAGCCGGCGGACCGTCGACGGCGGATTGATAGCCTGCTTCTGCGAGCGGCCGGGGACCTGTATCCGGACGGGGGCGGACCACTCCCGCCAGTTCCAGCGCCCCGGCAGTCACGATTTCTGCCGGCGTGCCGGCCGCGGCCACGGTACCGCCGGCAAGAACCTGCCAGGTATCGGCGTTGTGCAGGACGGCATCGGCCCGCTGGCTCAGGATCACGACGGCGGTGCCGTCCTGTACGAGGTTCCGCACCAGGGCAGCGAGGTCTTTGGCTCCGTCCGTGTCGAGGGAGGCGAAGGGTTCGTCCATGATGAGAACCGCTGGGCGGGAAATGACCGCGCAGCCGATGGCCAGGCGGCGCAGCTGACCGCCGGAAAGCGTGGCAGGATTCCGGTCCAGCAGCCGGGTCAGGCCGGTCAGGGCTGCCGTGTGCCGGACGGCGCCGGCCATACTCTCACGGTCCACCCCCGCGTTTTCCAGCCCGAAGGCCAGCTCCTCGGCCACCGTGGCACGGACCGTGGACAAGGCGGCGGCGGGATCCTGCGGCACAAAGCCCACCTGGCGGCCCCAGCCCCCGGGATCGATCCGCGGATCGGCAGCTGTCCCGGTGAACCGAAGGCGCGTGCCGGCAAGCTCGAGAAAACCCGTAAATGTCCCGCCGTCGCCGGGCAGCAACCAGCCGGCGAGCAGCCGCCCCAGTGTTGACTTGCCGCTGCCGGACCCGCCGAGCACCGCTGTCAGCGATCCCGCGGCGAAGGACACCTCAAGGCCCGCCAGAACCGGTTCCTGCTCACCGGGGAAGACAAATTTCTCGATACCCGCAGCCAAAGCCGGAGGTGAGCTTTGCGCCATTAGTAAGCACCCGCCGTCGGCTGCCAGAGGCGCGCGGCGATGGCCGCCACCGCCGCGAGCAGCAGAACCACGCGCACGCACCGCTGGACGCGAGAATTCTGTACCTCGCGGTAACTCGTGTTTGGCCCGGAGCTGCCGAAGCCGCGGGCCTGCAAGGCTGCCGCGCGGGTGCCTGCTTCCTCCACGAGAGACAGCACCAGAGGAACCGCCTGCCACCGGAACGCGCCTGCGCGCCCGACAATTCCAGGCCGGATCACCAGGCCGCGCGCTTCCTGAGCCTGCCGGATCCGTCCCAGCCGTGAGCTGATGGCCGGCAGCAGCGTCAGGGTAGACGCGAGCACAAACGCGAACCGCGCGTGGACGCCGCGGGTGGACAGGGCAGCAACCAGGTCCGGGACGCTGACAGTGAAGGACCACAGCAGCAGCACCAGCACTGCGGCAGAAAGCTGCGCAGCCCGCTCGAAGGCAAAATGGAGGCCTTCCGCGGTGACGCGCGCCGGGCCCCATTGCGCCAGAACCGTGATGCCCTCAGGAAAGAACAGTCCATGCAGGGCCAGCAGCGACAGGACCAGCGGAACCAGGATGACCGCCACCACCGGCAGCATCCGGCGCGCCACTCCCCCGGCCACCGACAGGCCCGCGGCCGCGGCGATCACGGCGACGGACAGCGGCCAGCTGCCAGCCGCCGTCGTGATGACTGCCGTGCTGCCGGCAGCCGCCAGCGATGTCAGGGGGTGAAGGCGCATCAGGGCTGCGTCAGGCGTCCCGGCCGGTGGATTCGCCGGTGGGCTGGCTGATGGATGTTCCCGCAAGCACGCGGTACCGCCGGACAAACGGGAACTGCAGGCGGGTGCGGCGCGGCAGGGCGTACACCAGGACGGCCACCAAGGTGAAGACGATGGCCTTGTCCATGGGGTCCGAGATCAGGGCCTGCTTGGTGATGGCCGCCAGGAGGGTGTCACCCATGGAGCGGAAGGCGCTGACGATGGCGCCGGTGGCCAGGCCGGAGGTGCCGCCGAAGACGAACGCGGCAACGGGAGCGGAGACCACACCGCCGATGATGCCGGCCAGGAAGCCCGCCACCGGCGCCAGGTAGAAGCGCCGGAACAGGCCGTGGCGTGCGGCGACGCCGGCCAAGAAGCCGATCAGGGCGGCACCGGCGGCGAACGGCAGGACGGTGGGGTTGAAGAAGGACCAGACGATGCTGCTGAGGGCGCCCGTGGCTGCTCCGGCGGCGGGTCCGGCCAGGACGGCGATCAGGACGGTGCCGATCGCGTCGAGGTAGAAAGGCACCAGGGTGCTGCCCACGAACTGGCCCAGGACAATGTTCAGGACCAGTGCCACCGGAATCAGCACCAGCGTGGACACGGGCAGTGTGGGCAGTACGCCGATTATCAGGAGCACCGCCCCCAAGAGGAAGCCGGACAGGGCGATCAGGGCCGACGCGCTGCCGGGACCACCGGTGATGTCCGCAGGCTGGTTCAGGACCAGGTAGACGTAGGTGCCGGCGATGGCCAGCGCTCCGAGGGTTTCCAGCAGGCGGCGGTTCCGGACAGTGGCCGGCGTCGGTGACGGCAGCGAGAGGGAGGGCGATGACATGGCGTTCCTTCTGGGGATGCAGGCTGTGGCGCCCGGATGGCCCGGGCGGTACGGAATGCCGCCTATGTCACCTCGGCGGCAGCCGGGGGCGTCTGCGCCGGCCCGGATCCGGCATCAGTCTACCGTCCGGAAATTCGCAAGCCGTGCTGGTCCTTGGAGGCAACCCCGCCATTAGGTTCCGCACTACCGTCCGTCCGCTGGCAGCAGCCGGCCGTACGATGTGCCTGAACGTCGGCTGCATCCCCACGAAGATGTTTGTCTACCCGGCCTCCTTGGCCGCCGCGCCCAGGGAAGCCGCCCGGCTGGGCGTGGACCTGAGCCTGGACAAGGTGCGCTGGAATGAACTGCAGGACAGGATCTTTGGCCGGATCGATGCGATCTCCGAGTCCGGCCGCCGGTACCGGGCCGATGATCTGGCCCATGTGGACCTGTACCAGGAACACGTCCGGTTCACCGGTCCACGGACGCTCACCACTGATTCCGGGGTGGAGCTCACCGCGGACCGGGTGGTGGTGGCCGCGGGATCCCGGGCCGTGCTCCACGATGTCCCGGGGATCGGCCTGCCGCAGGTGCACACCTCAGGTTTGGCTTCTCGCTCCGGGCAGTGGAGGACAACGGCGACGGCAGTGTCACCGTGGTGTTCGCGGACGACGACGGCATACCGCTGCGGGTCGCGGCGGACATCGTCCTGATGGCTACCGGTCGGGTGCCGAACACGGACCGGCTGGGCGTGGACGCCGCCGGCTTTGACCTGGATGAGGACCACACCCTGTCCGTGGACCTCCGGGTCCTCGCCGGCGGCAAGCCCGTTGAGGGTGTCTATGCCCTGGGTGACATCGCCAACAGCTACCAGCTCAAGCACGTCGCCAACCGGGAGGCCCGGGTGGTGGCGCACAACCTGGAACACCCGGACCGGCTCCGGACCATCAACTACACCGCGGCGCCGTTTGCGGTATTCAGCAATCCGCAGGTGGCCTCCGTGGGCCTGACCGAGGAGGAAACCCGGTCCCAGGCAACAGCCGGGACAGACGTTGTGACCGCCGTCCAGGACTACGGCTCCACTGCCTATGGCTGGGCCATCGAGGACGAGGAAGGGGTGGTCAAGCTTGTGGCCGAGCGGTCCACCGGCCGCCTGCTCGGCGCGCACATCATGGGCCACGAGGCCTCGCTCCTGATCCAGCCGCTGATCCAGGCGATGGCCACCGACGTATCGGTCCACCAGCTCGCGCGGGGACCGTACTGGATCCATCCGGCCCTCATGGAAGTAGTGGAGAACGCCCTGCTCGCGCTGGACGTGGACTTGCCTGAAAACGCGCCGCTGTAGGGCGAACGTTCAGCGCAGCCGCGCCGCGAGGCCGCCGACGGACCGTATCAATTCCCCGAAGGCCTGCTCAGGGTTGTTGTCCGAGACGATCCGGGCATTTGGCGGGTGACTCCACAGGTTCCGGTAATCGGCCACGGTGGTCCCCATCAGCAGGGGCGATTCAACCTCGACGTCCACGGTGGCCAGGCGGGTTGCGTAATCGAGCGTCCCGGCGGCCACACCGGCGGCGAAGTAGTCGTGGACGTGCGCCAGGTAGCCCTGGCCGTAGAGACGGTGGAACTCAAAGTAGAAGCGCAGCGCATCGGACAGGTGCCGCACCAGCGGACTGTCGGCCGTGCTCCTGAGCCCTTCAGGCTGCTTCGGCAGGACCAGCTCCCGCTCACCGCAGCCGGCCGCCTCCGCGAGCCGCAACACATGCTCCGGCCGCAGCTCGATCCGCTCAGTGGTGTCCAGTGAACAGACAATGGGCAGCCGGTCTACCGGCAGGCCGCGGTAGGCCGCATAAACTTCCTTGGCCGCCTGCGGATCAACGTGCGTATTCCATTCGGCGGTGGGAGTGGTGTTCCCCTGGTGGTAGAAGCTGCCGCCCATGATCACTACCTTGCCCAGCATTTCGGGCAGCCGAGGTTCGCGGCGGATGGCCAGCGCGAAGTTCGTCAGCGGCGCCGTGATCAGGGCCGTGAGCTCCCCCGGATGTGCACGGGCCGCCTCCACCCACAGGTCGGCGGCGTGCCGCGCCGCGACCGACCCGGACGGCGGCGGCAGGACGGCGTGGCCAATGCCCTGGGGTCCATGGGTTTCCGGCGTGGTCACCAGCGGAATGCTCAGCGGAGCGAATGCGCCGACGGCGACCTCCACCCCTGTGCGTCCGCACAGCTCCAGCATGGCGAGCGTGTTTCGCGCCACCTGGTGGGCGTCCACGTTCCCGGGCGACGCCGTCACCGCCACGAACTCCACCTCCGGCAAGGAGGCCAGGTAAGCCAGCGCCAGGGCATCGTCGATCCCGGTATCCACGTCCAGCAGTAGCTTGGTCATCGTCAGGGTTTCCTAAAAGAGTGCCACTTTGGGGACCTTCGGGAAGATCGCATCCAGTTCGGCGCGTTCCGTCGGCGACGGCACCCAGGCAACAGCGGCCGCATTTTCGCGGACCTGCTCCGGCCGGGTGGCCCCGGCGATCACGCTGCTGACGGCAGGCTGGGCCGCGAGCCAGGAGAAGGCCACCTGGATCTCGGTCAGGTCGCGGTCGGCCGCGAAGGAACTGAAACGCTGCAGCTGGTCCCAGTCGGCGTCGTGCACCATGTTGGTCCGTGTATGGCTCAGCCGTGATCCGGCCGGAGCCGAGCCCGGCGAATATTTGCCCGTCAGCAGGCCGTTGGCTAGCGGGAAGTAGGGCAGGACACCCAGGCCGTAGGCTTCTGCCGCCGGCGTGACCTCGAGTTCCGCCCGCCGGTCCAGGAGGTTGTAGTGGTTCTGCGTCGAAATGAAACGTGTGCCGCCGGCGGCCCGGGCCACAAATTCCGCCTCGGCGATCTGCCAGCCGGCGCGGTTGGAGTGTCCGATGTAGCGGACCTTGCCGCTGGAGACAAGGTCATCGAGGGTACTCAGCGTCTCCTCGATGGGGGTCAGCGGGTCAGGCGTGTGGAACTGATAAAGGTCGATCCAGTCCGTGCCCAGCCGCCGCAGCGAGGCCTCCACCGCACGGACTATGTAGCGCCGGGACCCCCGGGCCCCAAAGTCGTTGCCATTGGCACCCCGGACGTCCATGCCGAACTTGGTGGCTACCACCGCATCATCCCGATTGCCGGCCAGGGCCTTGCCCAGCATCGTCTCGCTGAGTCCGGGTTCGCGCCCGTAGTTGTCGGCAACATCGAAAAGCGTCACCCCGGCGTCGAGGGCGGCACGGACGACGGCGTCAGTCCCCGCCTGCGATTCGGTCACCGTGTGGGCACGGCCCAGGTTGTTGCAGCCGAGCCCCACCACGGAGACGGTCAGCCCGGAGTTTCCCAGGCGTCGGTAGTCAGGCATGGATTTCCCCTCTAGAGGCTGAAGGTGTTGGCAGGCTTCGCGGAGTGTTTGAGTTTGAAGTGGTCCGGTTCGCTGTACGGGGCGGCGCCGATGCTGAGCTTGGTGAAGTCGAGGTCTTCTCCGCGGCTGCAGACCTTGATGGCGCTGACGGCTTTGTTCACGTCGGGGCAGAGGCAGACGATGTTCAGTTTGTAGTCGCCGAACTCGGAGCGTTCCACGGTTCCCAGGCCGCGCCAGGCCAGGTGGCTGATGAGGGCGTCTTTCGCCTTTTCCTCAAGGTAGCGGTCACGGTCGGTGCCCTCCTTGGTTTTGAGGGCGAACTGCGCCACCACCCAGAACTGGTCCTCGTCGGGGATTTCGGCGAAGCCGTCCTCTGCGCACTGCACGGCAAAGGCATCCATGAGGCCCTC
Organism: Arthrobacter sp. UYNi723; assembly: GCF_054057635.1. Classification (NCBI taxonomy): domain Bacteria; kingdom Bacillati; phylum Actinomycetota; class Actinomycetes; order Micrococcales; family Micrococcaceae; genus Arthrobacter; species Arthrobacter sp. UYNi723. The sequence goes on along the minus strand of NZ_JBSRZM010000012.1, from coordinate 53,672 downwards.
CACCGCAGCGGCGTCAGCCACATCGGTCTCTTCGGTTTTGCTCTGGTGGCCAACCACGCCGTAGTTCATCACGAACTGGCTGTAGTCCTCGTCGAACCAGCCTTCACGGAAGTGCAGTACTCCCTCGTCGTCCCGTTTGTAGACCCTGATGATTCCGCTCATGACCGTCCCTTCGTGAACCATCCGGCATCTGTTCCGTCGAATGGTGCGTGCTGTGCCTTGACGGCCTGATAAAGCTCATCGGCGGCGGCCTGGATGTCATCCACCAGCCGGTCCGGGTAGTTCATGGCGATGCGGTGCACGGCGAACTCGTCCTGGTCATCGATGAAGACGCCCCGGCCGGCCATGCGGATCACGTCCAGGTCCATGTCGATCACATGGAACTCGGTGACCGCGGGCCGGATGTCCGTCCACTCGTGGGAGACGGCGAGGTCAACGTAGACCCTGACCCCGCTGGGGTGGGCGTCGTCGTAGAACGTGGCCACCCAGTCTCCTGACCGCGGCACCAGGAGCACGGCGTCGGATGCTGTGTAAAAGGCAGCGCCCGGACGCGAACAGAATTCGTTGGTCCCCTGGAAGATCCACCAGCCGTGCCGGTCTTCGCCGAGGTACCGCCCCGGGACCACCCAGTGGGCTTTTCCATTCCATTTCCGGTTCCGGGCCACCACCAGCTGGCCTGGCTGCAGTCCCGCGGGAACGCGGGTGGTGCTGGTGTGCCTCGCCGGGCTTGAATCCCCGACGGCGGCCGGATACTTCAGTGCGTCCTCTTCCCTCACAGGATCGGCAGGCTGCCGGTGGTGGGGTGTTCCTGGCCTGGCAGGGGGCGCGCGAAGGGGACTTTTGTGCCCAGAACCTGGGCGACGACGTCGTGCGTGATCTGCTGGGCCGTCAGCCCGACGCGCTCCAGCACCTGGCTGCGCGTGCCGTGGTCCAGGAACTCCGCAGGGAGCCCCACCTCGTTCAGGGCGGTGTCCACGCCGGCGGCGCGCATTTCCTGCCGGATCCGCGATCCGACGCCGCCCGCCCTGACACCGTCCTCGATGCAGATGACCAGCCGGTGGTGGGAGGCCAGCGCAATGATGGAACGCCGCACCGGCAGCACCCAGCGCGGGTCCACCACGGTGGTGCTGATGCCTTGGGCGCCCAGGCGGTTGGACACGTCCAGGGCCAGTTCGGACATGGCTCCGACGCTGACGATCAGGACGTCGTTTTCGGTGGAGCCGGCCGGCCGGCGGGCCAGCACGTCAACTCCGTCGCCCAGGCGTTCGATGGCTTCCAGCTCGGCGCCCACGGTGCCCTTGGAGAAGCGCACCACAGTGGGGGCGTCATTGATGGCCACGGCCTCGCGCAGCTCTTCCCGCAGCCGGGAGGCGTCGCGCGGCGCGGCGAGGTGGAGTCCGGGCACGATCTGGACCATTGCCATGTCCCACATGCCATGATGGCTGGCCCCGTCCGGGCCGGTGACGCCGGCCCGGTCCAGGACGATGGTGACGCCGGCTTTGTGCAGTGCCACGTCCATGAGGAGCTGGTCAAAGGCACGGTTCAGGAAGGTGGCATACACGGCCACTACGGGGTGGAGCCCGCCGAAAGCCATGCCGGCGGCGGACGTCAGCGCATGCTGCTCGGCGATGCCGACGTCGATCACGCGGTCCGGGTGCTTGGCCGCAAACTTGTGCAGGCCCACGGGAATGAGCATGGCCCCGGTGATGCCCACAATGTCGGTGCGTTCGTCGGCGATCTTCGCGATCTCGTCAGCAAAAACAGACGTCCAGGACTGTGCCCCGGAAACTCCGGTCGGTTCGCCTGTCTCCGGATCGATGATGCCGACGGCGTGGAACTGGTCCGCTTCATGGGCCCTGGCCGGGGCGTAGCCGTGGCCCTTCTCGGTCATGGCGTGGACAATCACGGGTCCGGCGTAGTTCCTGGCCGTGGACAGGGCGTGCTCCATGGCCTGCAGGTTGTGGCCGTCAACGGGGCCGATGTACTTCATGCCGAGGTCTTCGAACATGCCCTGCGGCGCCCACCAGTCCTTGATGCCCTTTTTCATGGCGTGCAGGCTCTTGTAGGTGAACTGGCCTATGGGGCCGCCGTTCTGGAGCTTCTTCTTCCACCAGTCCAGCGTGCCCTCATAGGCAGGGGCGGCGCGGAAAGAGTCGATGGTGGGGCGCAGTGAGGCAAGGTAATCTGCGAAGCCGCCCACTGTGGGGGCATAGGAGCGGCCGTTGTCGTTGACCACGATCACCACGCGGCGGCGCTTGTCCGCCGCAATGTTGTTGATGGCTTCCCAGGCCATGCCGCCGGTCAGCGCCCCGTCTCCGACGACGGCGACGGTGTATCGCTCCGACTCGCCGGTGAGCTGCCTGGCACGGGATATGCCGTCCGCCCAGGAGAGGGAGGAGGAAGCATGCGAGCTTTCCACAATGTCATGCTCGGACTCGGCGCGGGACGGGTAGCCGGACATGCCGCCCTGCTGGCGCAGGGTACTGAAGTCCTGGCGGCCGGTGAGGAGCTTGTGCACATAGGACTGGTGGCCCGTGTCGAACACAATGCTGTCCCGGGGCGAATCGAAGATGCGGTGCACGGCCAGGGTCAGTTCCACAACGCCGAGGTTCGGTCCGAGGTGTCCACCTGTCTGGGAGACGTTGGTGATCAGGAAACTCCTGACCTCAGCGGCCAGCTCTTCGAGCTGCCCTTGAGACAGCTGGTTCAGGTCCTGCGGATTCCGGATGGTGTCCAAGATTCCCAATGACCCCTCCTTCGGGTGGTAGACGTGCCTGTTAACTCTAACGCCTCGCGGAAAATGCAAAGCCGAAGCCCCGGCTGGTCGGTGACCGGCCGGGGCTTCGAAAGAGTACTGCGTGGGTTCAGATTCCGGCTAGTTGGCCGAGATCTGGCGCAGGACGTACTGCAGGATGCCGCCATTGCGGTAGTAGTCGGCTTCGCCCGGAGTATCGATGCGGAGTACTGCATCGAAGGACTTGGCGGAGCCGTCTTCAGCGGTGGCGGTGACCTTGAGGGTCTTGGGCGTGGTCCCCTCGTTCAGGGCAATGACGCCCTCAACCGAGAAGGTTTCCGTGCCGGTCAGCCCCAGGGTGGCTGCGGATTCTCCAGCCGGGTACTGCAGGGGCAGGACGCCCATGCCGATCAGGTTGGAGCGGTGGATACGTTCGTAGCTCTCGGCGACGACGGCCTTGACGCCCAGGAGGGCGGTGCCCTTCGCTGCCCAGTCACGCGAGGATCCGGAACCGTATTCCTTGCCAGCCAGGACCACCAGCGGGGTGCCGGCTGCCTGGTAGTTCTGCGCGGCGTCGTAGACATAGGCCTGCGGGCCGTCAGCCTGGGTGAAGTCGCGGGTGAAGCCACCTTCGACGCCGTCCAGGATCTGGTTCTTGATGCGGATGTTCGCGAACGTGCCGCGGATCATGACTTCGTGGTTGCCACGGCGTGAGCCGTAGGAGTTGAAGTCCTTGCGCTCCACACCGTTCGCCAGCAGGTACTGGCCGGCAGGGGTGTCCGACTTGAAGGAACCGGCCGGGGAGATGTGGTCGGTGGTGACCGAATCGCCCAGCTTCAGCAGCACGCGCGCGCCGGAGATGTCCTGGACGGGTTCCGGCTGCGCCTTTATGCCGTCGAAGTACGGGGGCTTACGGACGTAGGTGGAGTTCGGATCCCAGGCGAAGGTGTCGCCGGCCGGGGTGTCGAGCGCCTTCCAGCGTGCGTCGCCGTCAAAAACGCCCTCGTAGCCGCGGGCGAACATGTCCTTGTCGATCGAGGAGTCGATGACCTGCTGGACCTCAACCGGGTTGGGCCAGATGTCCTTCAGGAAGACCTCGTTGCCTTCGGAGTCGGTGCCCAGGGAATCGGTGTCGAAGTCGAAGTCCATGGAACCGGCCAGGGCGTAGGCGATGACCAGCGGCGGGGAGGCCAGGTAGTTCATCTTCACGTCCGGGTTGATCCGGCCTTCGAAGTTGCGGTTACCGGAAAGCACCGCTGTGACGGAAAGGTCGTTGGCCTGGATGGCCTCGGAGATTTCGGCGTCCAGCGGTCCGGAGTTGCCGATGCAGGTGGCGCAGCCGTAACCCACGATGTAGAAGCCGAGCTTCTCGAGGTACGGGGTCAGGCCAGACTTGTTGTAGTAGTCGGTGACAACCTTGGACCCGGGAGCCACGGAGGTCTTGACCCACGGCTTCGAGGTCAGGCCTTTGTCGACGGCGTTGCGGGCCAGCAGGGCTGCGGCCAGCATCACCGAAGGGTTGGACGTGTTCGTGCAGGACGTGATCGAGGCGATGGATACCGCTCCGTGGTCCAGCTCGAACTCGCGGCCGTCTTCAGTCTTGATGTGCACCGGGTTGGACGGACGCCCGTGGGCGCCGTTCGCTGCGGACACAACACGGCTGGTCTCGGTGGTGTGCGAGTCGGCGTGCGTGAACGACGGCGCGTCCGATGCGGGGAAGGACTCGTCCAGTGACTCGTCCACGCTGCCGTCTTCGATGGCGACGTAGCTGTGGATGTCCTTGCGGAACTGTTCCTTGGCATCCGTCAGCTCAATGCGGTCCTGGGGACGCTTGGGGCCGGAGATGGAGGGAACAACCGTGGACAGGTCCAGCTCGAGGTACTCGGAGAACTTGATCACCTTGGACGGGTCGTGCCAGAGGCCCTGCTCCTTCGCGTAGGACTCCACGAGGGCAACGTTCTGCTCGGACCGGCCGGTGAGGCGCAGGTAATCCAATGTGACGTCGTCGATGGGGAACATTGCGGCGGTGGAGCCGAATTCCGGGCTCATGTTGCCGATGGTGGCGCGGTTGGCCAGCGGCACTGCCGCAACACCTTCGCCATAGAATTCCACGAACTTGCCCACAACACCGTGCTTGCGCAGCTGCTCGGTGATGGTCAGCACCACGTCCGTGGCCGTGGCGCCGGCCGGAATGGACCCGGTCAGCTTGAAACCCACAACACGAGGGATGAGCATCGAGACAGGCTGTCCCAGCATGGCCGCTTCGGCTTCGATGCCGCCAACGCCCCAGCCCAGTACACCCAGGCCATTGACCATGGTGGTGTGCGAATCGGTGCCGACGCAGGTGTCGGGGTACGCCCGGAGGACGCCGTCAATTTCACGGGTCATGACCGTGCGGGCCAGGTATTCGATGTTGACCTGGTGCACAATGCCGGTTCCCGGGGGAACAACCTTGAAGTCGTCGAATGCTGTCTGGCCCCAGCGCAGGAACTGGTAACGCTCGCCGTTGCGCTGGTATTCGATCTCCATGTTGCGCTCCAGTGCGCCGGAGTTGCCGAAAGCGTCGATCTGCACGGAGTGGTCAATGACCATTTCCGCAGGAGCGAGGGGGTTGACCCGCTTGGGGTCGCCGCCGAGTTCCTTGACCGCTTCACGCATTGTCGCCAGGTCCACCACGCAGGGGACGCCGGTGAAGTCCTGCATGATCACGCGGGCAGGCGTGAACTGGATTTCTGTATCGGGCTGGGCATTGGGATCCCAGCCAGCCAAGGCACGCACGTGATCGGCAGTGATGTTCGCGCCGTCCTCGGTCCTCAACAGGTTTTCAAGCAATACCTTGAGGCTGAACGGAAGGTTTTCTGCACCTTCAACGGAGTTCAACCGGAAAATTTCGTATTCGGTTCCGGCTACATTAAGTTTGCCTTTTGAACCGAAGCTGTCCACAGTGCTCATCGCAGGACTCCTCTCGCAACAGTTTCATCTTTGTCGCGCGGTAGACCGCTTTCTAGTTAGGCAGGCCTAATTAGTGCTGGCCACAAAAATTGCAGGAGGTCAGCCGTGAATACGGGGCGCGACGTGGGATTACTACCGCAATCCTAGTAGCATCACTGACCCGGCGTCAGCAACGCCACCGTCTCCAGGTGGTGGGTGTGCGGATAGAGATCGAAGGCCCGCAGGCCCGCCAGGGACCAGCCTGCCTGCTGGAAGTACCCCACATCCCGGGCAAACGACGCCGGATCACAGGACACGTAGGCGATGGCGCGGGGCCCGGCGGCGATCAGCTGGCTGACCACGGGCTTCCCGGCGCCCGCCCGGGGCGGGTCCAGCACAATGGCGTCGAAATTCCGCGGCTTTTGGCGGAGGACACGTTCCACCCGGCCGTGCTCAATCTCCACCTGCGGCGCACCGTGAAGGTTCTTGCGGGCGTCCCGGCTGGTTCCCGGTGCGCCTTCCACCGAGAGAACCGAGCCGGTCTCCCCCACCGCGTCAGCCAACGGAGCCGTGAACAGCCCAGCGCCGGCGTAGAGGTCTGCCACCACGGAACCCGGCGCCAGGAATCCGCCATTGTGGAGGAATTCTGTGATGGCCCCCACAAGCGTCCCGGGCGCGTCGCGGTGGATCTGCCAGAAACCGGCGCCGGTAACCCTGTAGTCGTGGCCGGCCGCCGACTCCTGGACCCAGGTCCGGCCGCGCAGCTGCGCAACTTCGCCGGTCAGGGGGTCGAATGTGGCCACGGAGACGTCGTCCGGAAGCTGGGCCGCAATGGCGCTGAGCCGCTTGGGCTTGGTGCCGGGTGCAGGAGCCAGCAGCACCAGTGGGCGTGAACCGTTCGACGGCGCCGCCACCTCCACGCGTTCGATGCCAGTCAGGTCAAGGTCCCACAAGCGCAGCCGGTTGATGCGCTCCGTTGCGAGCGGCATCTCCCGGACGGCAATGACGTGGTCGGAACGGTGCGCGTGCATGCCAAGTTTGCCGCCCGGAGTCACCGAGAAGCTGGCGCGCGTCCGCCACCCCAGGCCAGTGCCGGCGTCGTATGTTGAATCCGTCCCCAGGCTGGAATCCCGCCCGCCCGCGTCCACAGCCTCCACAGCCTCCACGAGGTTTCCGAGGTCCAGCCCGTCGGGCAGGCGTTCGACGGCGGCGAGCCGCTGAAGCTGTTCAGCCAGTACCGCCGACTTGAGCGTGCGCTGGCGGGCCAGGGAGATGTGGCCGAATTCGGCCCCGCCCACCGGCGGATGCCCGTGGGCCCAGGCGCGGAGGGAGTCCGCCGGACGCCAGAAGTGCTCCACCCGGTCCGGGGAGGCTTCCAGCACCTCCACAACGTCGGCGCGCCAGAACTTGGCAGACTCCCCCGCGTCGGTGAGGCGGACGCGTACCTTTTCGCCGGGGATGCCGTGCCGGACAAAGATCACCCTGCCCTCGTGCCGGGCCACACAGTGGCCGCCGTGGGCCACCGGGCCGACGTCGAGCACCAGTTCGGTGGGGGCTGCCGTGGCAGCTGGGGAGTGGGTCTGGGTCTGGGGGTTCATCGGATATCCTGCATGTTTTTGGCTTCTTCGGACGATTTCAACTGCCACGGGACACTGGCCACCATCACGCCAGGTTCAAAGTGCAGCCGGGTTTTGATGCGCAGCGCCGTCTGGTTGTGAACCAGCTGTTCCCACCATTTGCCGACCACGTATTCGGGGATGTAGACCACGATCAGGTCGCGGGGGGAATCACGGCGCATGTTCTTGACGTATTCCATGATGGGCGTGATGGTTTCCCGGTACGGGCTGGCGAGGACGGTCAGCGGCACGGGGATCTCCAGCTTTTCCCAGTCGGCAACCGTGTGCGCGGTTTCCTCGGCGTTGATGTCCACCGTGATGGCGTCCAGCCGCGACGGCCTCGACGCCCGGGCGTAGGCCAGGGCACGCAACACCGGCTTGCGCACGTGGGACACCAGCAGTACCGCGTGGACCCTGGATGGCAGGGCACGCGGCGAGGAGTCCTCGTCCACGGCCAGTTCCTTGGCCACGTTGTCATAGTGTGCCCGGATGCTCCACATGATCAGGAACAGGATGAACATGGCCAGCAGCGCGATCCACGCGCCTTGCTGGAACTTGGTGATCAGCACGATCACCAGCACCAGGGACGTCATGCCGAACCCGATGCTGTTGATGGTGCGGGACTTCACCATCCGGCGTCGGGTGGCTTTGTCCTTGGCGAGCTTGAGGTGCCTCCCCCAATGCCGGATCATGCCCAGTTGGCTGAGGGTAAAGGAGATAAAGACGCCCACGATGTAGAGCTGGATCAGCTTGGTGACGTCGCCGTTGAACGCGAGGATCAGCACCAGCGCTCCGGCGGCCAGGGCAAGGACACCGTTGCTGAACGCCAGGCGGTCTCCCCTGGTCCGCAGCTGGCGCGGCAGGTAGCCGTCCTGGGCCAGGATGGAGCCAAGTACCGGGAACCCGTTGAACGCGGTGTTCGAGGCGAACACCAGGATCACACCGGTGGCGGCGACCACGATGAAGAACAGGATTGATCCCGGGCCGAAGATGGTCTGGGCGATCTGGCTGATGGCAGGACTCTGGATGTAATCCTCCGGCAACGGCAGGCCGTTCATCAGGAATTCCGTCGCCGGATCCAGCACGATGTGCACCTTCGTGGCGTTGGCCAGAAAGATGATGCCGGCCAGCATGGACGAGGCGATGACGCCGAGCAGCAACAGCGTGGTGGCCGCGTTTTTGCTCTTCGGTTTCTGGAAGTTCGGCACACCGTTGCTGATGGCCTCAATGCCGGTCAGCGCGGCGGCGCCGGAGGAGAACGCCCGGAGCAGGAGGAAGGCGCCGGCCAGGCCCACCAGCCCTTCGTCGAAACCGGGCGCCGGCACAATCTCGAAGGCCGCCGACGGTGCTTCGCCCAGCTGGCCTGTCGCGGCCTGGAAGACGCCCACCGCTGTCATGCCGAGGATCGCCGCCATAAAAATGTACGTGGGGACAGCGAAAACGCTGCCGGCTTCCTTGATGCCACGGAGGTTGACGAGGGCAAGGATTACGACGCCGATGGTGGCGAACAGGGCCTGTTGCCCATGCAGGGAAGGCACCGCCGTGGTGAGGTAGGTGGCCGCCGAGGACATCGAGACGGCCACCGTCAGGACGTAGTCCACCAGGAGGGCTGAGGCCACGGTCAGCCCGGAAAACTTGCCCAGGTTTTCGTTGGCGATCTCGTAGTCTCCGCCGCCGGAAGGGTAAGCGTGTACGTTCTGCCGGTATGACGCCACCACCGTGAGGAGGACAACCATGACGGCCAGGCCCACCCACGGCGAAAAGGCCACTGCACTCACGCCGGCCAAGGCCAGGGTGAGCAGGATTTCATCGGGGGCATAGGCCACGGATGACAGTGCGTCGGAAGCGAAAACCGGGAGTGCTATCCGTTTGGGGAGCAAGGTATGGGCGAGCCTGTCATTCCTGAAGGGCCTGCCCACCAGCACCCGTTTCACGGCATTCAATATAGTCAGCACTCCACAAAGCTAGTCTGATTCCCCGCCCATGTCATGACGGCGTCCGGGCGGATGCAGCACGCGCGCTGCCGGTAGAGTTCTAGCAGCAGCAACAGGCTACGGAAGTTGAGGAGATACGGTGGCGCATTTCGTGATCATGGGATGTGGCCGGGTAGGGGCCACTCTGGCGCACACGCTGGAAGACGCCGGTCATTCCGTCGCCATCATCGACCAGGATGACCGCGCGTTCCGCCGGCTTCGGCAGGGCTTCACGGGCCGGAAAGTCACCGGTGTGGGCTTCGACCGGGACACGCTCCAGCAGGCCGGCGTGGCAGAGGCGTACGCCTTCGCGGCCGTTTCAAGCGGTGACAACTCCAACATCCTGGCCACCCGCGTGGCGCGCGAGACCTTCCACGTCCCCCACGTTGTGGCCAGGATCTACGACCCCGGCCGGGCAGAAATCTATCAACGGCTCGGCATCCCCACCGTGGCAGCCGTCAGGTGGAGCGCAGACCAGGTCTTGCGCCGCATCCTGCCCGAACAGCATCTCGCCGGCGATTTCCGCGAGCCTTCCGGCCGGCTGGTCCTCGCCGAAGTGGACCTCGACGCCGGCTGGATCGGCCACCGGATCAGCGAGGTCGAAAAAGCTGCCGACATCCGGGTGGCATACCTCACCAGGTTCGGCGAGGGCATGCTCCCCGAAACCGGGACTTCGTACCAGGACGGCGACACAGTCCACGCCATGCTGCCGGTGGACCGCAGTTCCCAGGTCGCCCAGATTCTGGCCAAAGCACCCGCCAAGGAGTTGTAGTGAAAGTTGTTATCGTCGGCGCCGGCAGCGTCGGGTCATCGATCGCCAGGGAACTGCTGGCCCACAAGCACGAAATCCTGCTGATCGACCTCAAGCCTGAGGTCATCGGACGCAGCGGGCTGCGCGGCGCGCACTGGCTCGTGGGCGACGCTTGCGAGCTCAGCACCCTGCAGGGAGCGAAAGTGGAGGACGCCGACGTCGTTGTTTCAGCCACGGGCGATGACAAGGTGAACCTGGTGGTCTCACTCCTGGCCAAGACCGAATTCGGCGTGGGCCGCACGGTGGGCCGGGTCAACAACCCCAAGAACGACTGGATGTTCAACGACTCCTGGGGCGTGGACGTTGCCGTCAACACCCCCCAGCTGATGACCGCGCTTGTGGAGGAAGCGGTGGAGATCGGTGACCTGGTCCGGCTCCTGACGCTGCAGACCGGCGTCGCTTCGCTGGTGGAGTTCACGGTGCCGCACGATTCGCACGTCATTGGCCTGACGGTGGGCGACATCCATTGGCCCGAGGACGCCACGCTGGTGGCAATCCTCCGGGACCACGCGCCCATCACTCCCAGCCGAGATGACGTGATCGATGGCGGAGACGAATTGTTTTTCGTCACCACTATCGCGGCCGAGGATCAGTTGCGTGCGCTGCTGTCGCCCGAATCAGCGGAAGAGGCCTCCCATGAGCCCGAAGGCGTGCAGCCTGCCGAAACTCAGGCGCCGGAGGACGACGGCTTCGGCGGCTGATCCGACGTCGGGGCGTCGGCATCCGCCGGTACCGGCCGGGTGAGCAGCCACGCGATCCAGACGCCGAGGATATAGAGCGGCGCCCCCATGATCAGGCGGGTCGTGGCCAGGGCGGCGAGTCCGTCCTCGCCCATCAGGTACAGGGGAACCTGAACGATCAGCCGAAGTACCAGGACAGCCACGATGATCCACGTGCCCAGGCGGTAAGCCTTAAGCCGCGCGGGATCCTTGCGCCAGTCCAGCCCTTCGTTGCGGATGATCCCGAACAGCAGGCCGGCCACCGGCCACTTGATCGCGATGGAGATCACCATGGCGAGGATGTAGGCGGTGTTCGTGAAGAAGCCCGGCAGGTAGAAGTCCTCGGCCTTGCCCGTAGTGTTGGCGAGCCAGGCCGAGATTCCCACCCCCACCACGCCGGCGAGGGCCTGGGTCAGCGGGCGCCGCTGGACGAGTCGGACCACCGTAAACACCGCGGCGGAGGCCAGCGCGGCCACCAGCGACGGCGTCAGGTCCCGCGTGATGGTAAAGGCGATCAGGAAGACCAGGCCGGGCACAATGCTCTCGGCGATGCCCTGGATTCCTCCGGCGCTCTTGAGGACATCGATCCGGCCGTCATGGGTGCGGTGCAGGCCGGCCTTGGCTGCATAGCCCTCAGCAAGACCCTTCACCGCGGACGGCTCGGGCTGTTCGGACGGCTCGGGCTGCTGGGGCGAGGTCATTCGTTCTCCTGGCGGGAAAGTATTTCATAGCGTGGATTGAACATGGTGGGCAGGCCTTGGCTTTGGGACAGCATGCCCTCAAGGCGGACTACGGTCCCGGCCTCGATGCCCGGCACCCTGCGCCGCCCCAGCCAGACCACACGCAGGCGGCCACCCGTTCCCTGGGCCGGTTTGGCGCCCGACTCGCGAATGTCGGGGTCCGAGACAATGGCGGTGAATGCCGCGTTCTGGTCCGCGGGCATGTAGGTGACCGATTCGATGTGCCCCTGGCACACCACCCTCCCCCGTTCCGGCAGCCGGCTGACCGGCATCCCCGCGTCCGGGGAGGAGTCCTGGGGACCTTGGCGGGAATCAGCCAATCTGGGTGGTTTCCGGACCACGTTCGGGGCCCTTGAACTCGGGGGCATTGAATTCGGGGGCAGCAGGCGGCGGGGTGACGCTGGCATCCTTGGGCAGCCGCAGCTGAAGCAGGTCCCGGGGCGGCATGGGGCTGTCGCCCCGGATGACCACAATCTTGCGGAAAAGGGACTCAAGCGGTGCCGCAGCCTCGCGCTCCATCGCTGCCGCGCCGCCCAGGACGCCGCGCAGGAACCACCGCGGCCCGTCGATGCCTATGAAGCGCGCCACCCGGTAGCCCTGGCTGCCGTCCTGTGCACCGGCGGGCAGTTTGGCGATCAGTTCGGTTCCGAAGCCACCCTGGACTTCTTCAACCTGCCCGCCCTGGCTTCCCACGGACTGACCGATCTGTTCGCGGATCTCGTCCCACAGTCCCTCGGTCTTGGGAGCAGCAAACGCCTGCAGCTGAAGGCTGGAGCCGTTCAGGTCCATGGTCACAGCGACCACGCGCTGGGTGGCTTCCTCAACTTCGAGCCGTAGCTGGAGCCCCTCGCTCGGGGAAATCAGCAGCGCACCGAGGTCAACATAGCCCTCGCGGCTGGAGACCTCGGAAACATCAAAGGGGCCCGAGACCCGACGCCCGGCGTCCGCCGAGGCCGTGTCAGCGGAATCCGTTGATTCCGCTGAGGCCTGGGATTCGTCCGGGTCGGCCGATTGTTCCTTCTTTGATTTCCTGCCGAGCCCAAAAACCATGGGGTTTGTCTCCTTAGTTGTGAAAGTGACTCGCCGGCCCGGGGGTACCGTCGGAAGTCTTACTGCCGCGGGCAACCAACGCTGGTTGCCGCCGTCGGCGGGTGTCAGGCGTTTGACGAGGTGAAGCCGCCGGTGGATCCGAATCCGCCGGCTCCCCGCACAGATTCGCTCAATTCGTTGACGGGGACAAACTGCGCATATTCCACCCGCTGGATCACCATCTGTGCAATTCTATCGCCGCGCCGCAGCTCGATGGCGTTCCTGGAATCGGTATTGAGGAGGGTCACGGAAATTTCCCCGCGATAACCGGCATCCACAGTGCCGGGCGCATTGACGATAGTCAGCCCATGCTTCGTGGCCAGGCCGGAGCGCGGGTGGATCAGGGCTACAAACCCGTCCGGCAGCGCGATGGAAACACCGGTAGCCACCAGCTTCCGCTCCCCCGGTGCCAGAACCACATCTTCCCGGGCCCGCAGGTCAGCTCCCGCATCGCCGGGGTGGGCATAGGAGGGTGCCTCCAGCCCGGCGTCGAGCATTTTCAGCTGCACCTGCAGCGTCGGGGCCCCGTAGGCTGCGGCTGTATCCGGCGCCGAGCCGGCCAGCTCATTGTCAGGAACGGTTTCAACAGTGGCAAGTTCGTCAGTCACAGTCACTCACTCTAACGCCCAGCCACAGTTCCGTCCTAGATTCAAGGGGACGCCGCAGGCCAAGACAGGATGAACCCAAGATGAAATAGCCAGCCAAAGGTGGAAAGCTGGGGGCATGCCCGAATCCAGCTCCACCGCGCCCGTCCCTGACGCCCCCTCTGCCGGCACCCCGGCAGTTTTCCGGGAGAGGCTGTGGCCGAACGTCTGGATCTGGATCATCGCGGCAGGGATCTCCGGTGCCGGGATCCTCGTTTTCGCCCCGATCAGCATGATTGCGGGCTATACGGCGGCCGGCGTCCTGTTCACCATCATGGCTGTCCTGCTGGTGCTGTCCACTCCGACGATCCTGGTCACCAGTGACGCCTTGACGGTAGGACGCGCCACCATTGAGCGCCGCTTCGTCGGCGACGCGGCAGCGTTCCACGGCAAGGACGCCACGGCCCAGCGGGGAACCCGGCTCAATGGCCTCGCCTACCTGTGCATCCGTGGCTGGATCGACCCGGTGGTGCGGATCGAAATCACGGACCCGTCTGACCGGACCCCCTATTGGCTGACGTCGTCCAGGCGGCCCGAGGAACTCGCTGCCGCGCTTTCGCGGAAATAGGCACCCCGGATCAGCCCTCGCACTCCTTGCAATAGAAGTGGCCGTCTTTTTCCCGCGCAATCTGCGAACGGTGCCGGACCAGGAAGCACGAGGAACACGTAAATTCGTCAGCCTGTGGAGGCACCACCAGAACCAGCAGCTCTTCGCCGGACAGGTCCGCCCCGGGAAGCTCGTAGCCTGCGGCGAGGTCGCTTTCGTCCACATCAACCGCGGCCGTCGGGTTATCTGATCGCCGGGTTTTCATATCCTCCAGCGAATCCTCGGTGAGGTCTTCTTCGGATTTTCGCGGCGCATCGTAGTCGGTGGCCATCTCGGCTTAACTCCGTTCCTTTCCGGTCAGCGGGTGACACCCTTGATAACGCCGGACACTTCATGTTTGTGCCCCGGCGTGGGCACATCCTTCCGCATGCGCGCGATGCTCGCGGCAAAATCCAGACTTCCGCGCGGGTCCGGTCCGCTGGCACTGCGCAAACCCCCTATGCTGACCGCACTGGCGTCCGAAAGTGCCGGAATATCGCGGCGCGCCCTTGCTCCTAACCCAAAAGGGTGCCGGTGAGTGGCAGAGTTTCGATTGATAGTAATGCCAGGGTGGAGGATTTGTATGCAGGATCTACGGCTTGTAGGCGTACACGACGACGGGGAGCATCTCCTGTTGAGCGGTGCCGGCGGCGAGATGTTCCAGCTGCCGATCGATGAAGCACTGCGGACGGCCAGCCGGTCTTCGGCGAAGACCGCTTCCGCGGCTGCGCCCATTGCCATGTCCCCGCGGGACATCCAGTCACGGATCCGCAGCGGTGCCACCGCATCGGAGGTGGCTGAGCTTTCCGGGCTTCCCCTCGCAAAAGTCGAGCGGTACGAGGGCCCTGTCCTTGCCGAGCGGGAGTATGTAGCGCAACAGGCGCGGAAGGTGGAAGTGGCTTCGCCCTCCCCCGGCCATGACACCTACCGCTCCATTTTCGGCGACCACCCGGCTTCCCTCCACGACATGGTCAACCACCGGCTCTCAGCCCACGGGATTGAACCTTCCACCGTGGAATGGGATTCGTGGCGGCGCCAGGACGGCAACTGGACCGTGGTGGCCCGTTTCGAAACCAAAAAGGACGGCACCTCCGGCATCGGCGAAGAGCCGCCTGCGCAGTGGACGTTCAGTCCGGCCCGCAAGTCGCTGCAGAACGCCAACCGCTGGGCCCAGCAGCTCAGTGAGCTGGAACCGCTGGACGGCCCCGTTCCGGCCCGCCGCCTCACTGCCGTCTCGGACCGGCCGTTTGACTTTGAAACCGACGCGGAAGCAGCCGCCGCCCGAAATTCCACCGGTCCGCATTCCGTCCCGCAGGCCAGGGAATCCGACGGTCTCCTGGACATGCTCCGTTCGCGCCGCGGCCAGCGCCTGGGCGTCGACGAAGACGCGGACGACGCCTTGGCGCTGTTGCTTACCCACGGCGTGCCCGCTGCCCATCCACGCCCCTCGGAGGTGGTCCCTGAACCGGACTCCAAGGAACAGCACCGCCACGAGCCGGAAACCCGGGAGGCAACTCCCGCCGAGTCCACCTCGCCGGACGATGCCCTGCCCGCCGCAGCAGCAGCAGATCCCCTCACCCGCAAGCGCGACGCGCGGCCGTCAATGCTGTCCCGGCTGAGCCTCATCCCGCCGCACCGGGACTCAGAGGATGACGACGTCCTGAAACTGCACGACGGCGTCAGTACCGACACGAGGGAAATCACCATTGTGGCGTCCCCGCTTCGTCCCGCAGGGCAGGGTGCCCCCGGCGAGACAGCTCCGGGGCGTCCCGCGCCGAACGTGGGCCTGGACGAACTGCTGGGCGGCGGCAGCCCGCGCCGGGCAGCCTACGCGGCCGGCACCGACGACGCAGGATCCGGCCAGCACCACGACCATGACGCGGACCAGCCTGAACGGCAGCCCGCAAAACCGAAGCGGTCCACGGTTCCCAGCTGGGACGAGATCGTCTTCGGGACCAAGCGGGACTGACGCCTCAGCGTCGCCGTGGCCTGCCTTCTGCCGTAAAGCACAGCAGCGGCACTTCGCGTTCGGCTTTGGTCAGCGAGCCGTGCTGGCCCACCACCTCCATGGCGGCGGGGCGCCCGCGGCGGGTGTCGTAGAGGGCCAGCGCGTCCCGCGCCGCAATCATGATGTCGCCAATCCGGGGCCCGACGGCGGGGCGCAGCATCCCGAACAGACCGGCGGCGATGGCATCCTCCCGGGTAAAGGCCCAGATCCTGTCGCCGAAACGGGCACGCCACGCACCCAGCAAGCGCTCCCGGCCCACGGCGTCTGACGGATCCTCAAGGTAGAGATGGACCATCCGGGGCTCCCCCGCCGTATGCCGCACGCCGTCAACAAGCGACGCGTCCGCCGAGAAGTCGATCCGCTGCTGTTCCGGGACGTCGAGCATCCCGTGGTCCGCCGTGAGGAGGACGGTGGTCCCGGCCGGGAGCGACGCGTTGAGCCGTTTGACGGTTGCGTCAAGCTCTTCGAGCTGGTGTTCCCACTGTTCAGACTGGCAACCGTGCCGGTGGCCGGCCTTATCCAGTTCGTTGACGTAGAAGTACATCAGGGACTTGCCGGCGGTGTCCATGGCTTCGGCGGCGGCTTCTGTTCGCGCGTGGGCCGTCACGGCTGAGACGAAATTCCCGCCGCGGAGGGCCGCCTGCGTCATGGGCGAGTTGCCGAACTGCGGCAGGCTGACCGTGGTCACATTAACGGATTCGGCGGCTCGTTCGAAGACGGTAGGAAACGGCTGCCACTCAGCGGGGTCCACCTTGGCATCCCAGTTGCCGAGCATGTTGACGACTTTGTCCTGGTCCGGGTCCAGGACGTCATAGCCCACCATTCCGTGCTGGCCTGGCGGGAGTCCTGTGCCGAAGCTGGCAAGGGCAGCGGCCGTGGTTGAGGGGAACGTGGAGTCCAGCCAGACGGGAACTTCCCCCTGCCCGGAATGCATCACGGAGCGCAGGAAGGGTGTGTGGGCAGACTTCTGTTTGAGCAGGTTCCGGCCCAGGCCGTCGGCCAGGACCACGCAGACGCGCGACGCCGGCGGAAGGCCCAGGGTGTTCGCGAAACCTTCTACCCCTAGGCTGGCGGCCGCGCTAGTGAGGACATCCCCGATGGACCGCCGGCCAAAGGCGGGCGCGGGCGGCATGCTCAGCTGCGGGGCGGCCACTTGGGAAACCGCTGCGGAAGAGGCTGAGGAGACTGTTGCTTTTCCTTGGTCCGGCATCTCAGCGCTGCTGGTGCCCGCGGCTAAGCCTGTTTCCGAATACACCCGTCCGGGGCCGGGGCTGGAGCGTCTGGCCGGCGTGCGGCGCGGGAGCCGTGGAGCCGGTGTTCACGGCCCGCAGGGCGCGGGCGAAGAGTTTGGCGTCCTGGACGGCTTGGGGACCGTCGGCTTCGGCGCTGATCCGCAGGACGATGTCCTCCTGGGCAATGGTGCCGCTGTAGCCGTGGTCTGCCTCGCATTGCGGGTCTCCGCAGCTCGCGGGCCCCATGTCCAGCCGTTGGCCGCCGGACCAGGCAATGGCGAGGGTGACTTCCCGGACCGGATCCGAGGGCTTGTAGTCCTGCGGCTGGGAGTACATGTAGCTCAGGACCACGGAGCGGATCTGCGCGACGGGCACGGATTCGGTGGAAATCTGGGCCACGATCTGTTCGCCGGCCTCGTCGAGCTGCTGGTCGTCCACGTGGGTGATCACCAGCATGTCTGAGGTCAGGACCAGCACGGTGATGTGGCGGCGGACTTCGGCCCGGTCAAAGTGGGTTTCCAGGTGCACCAGGTGGGCCACGCATTCGCGGCCGTCCAGGGCGTCGTCAACGACGTCGGCCACCAGGCGCGGGTAGAAACCAGCCTTCTGGAGCGCACCGTCCAGGCTCTGGCCCTGCGGCGTGTGGCTGTGTGAGCTGTGGGGGCGGGTTGCCTGGTTGTCACTGCCGGAGGTGGAAGGCGTCGACGGGGAAGGCTGTGAGCTCATCCCCCCATTTTCACAGATCGGCCGGGGACATGCTAACCGCGGTCAGCCCAGCATGGCCCGGCGGGCACTGTCGGTACGCTGGGCTGCGTTGCCGATCCGGATATCTGCGGCCAGGATGGACACGCCCTGGGTTCCGCAGAGGACCGGATTGAATTCCACCAGGGCTATTTCCGGATGGTTGTCCTTCATCCAGGCCAACCGCCCGGCGACTTCTTCCAGGGCGTCAATATCCACGGCGGGAAGGCCCTGGTAGCCGAGGAGTTTGCGGGCGGCCCGGGGCCCACGGATGAAGTCTTTCACGTCGTCCGCGGACAGCGGAGGAACGCGGTGCGCCCAGTCCTCCAGCAGGTTGACGGCGTCCCCGGCGAGCCCGAAGGAGACCACCGGTCCAAGCAGCGGATCCTCAATGGCCCGGAACGTGCACGCCTGCCCCACCGGGGCCATGGACTGCACCTCCAGGGCCGGCGAACCGTAGGGTGCCAGTGAGCGCCGCATCTGCACGATGTTGCGGCGGAGGGAATCCGGATCCTCGACGTCGAGGCGGACTCCGCCCAGGTCCAGGCGGTGGCGGAGCGCCGGGTCGGTGGTTTTCAGCGCGACCGGCCAGCCCAGCCTGCCGGCGGCAGCAACCGCCTCGTCCTCTGAGTCGAAACCGGCGGACGGGAGCACCGCAATGCCGTAGTGCGCCAGCAGCTCTGCCGCGGACGCCGGATCGAGGGTCTTGAGTTGCTCCCCGTGGACATCGCGCAGAAGCTGATCCAGCAGGATCCGTGCGCCTTCCGGATCGCAGCCGTCGGGTTGGACAAAGTGGCCGGGGTCCCGTGCCACCCATTCCGCGTAGCGCACGACGGCGGCGAGCGCCGCCACAGCCGCACCGGCGTTCGAGAAGCACGGCACCCCTCCCACCATGCCCTCCACGTAGATGGAGGGATCAAGGATGCCGGTGAAGGCGGCGACTACCGGCTTTCCGGCGGCGGCCGAGCATTCGGCCAGGACCTCGGCGATATGGTCCACGGTCAGGCCACGCACCGGCAGCAGCGCGGCCACCACGGCGTGGACGGCGTCGGACGCGAGCGTGTCCTGGAGGCTGCGGCGGAGGGCCGGCAGCGCCAGTGACATGCCGGCGTCGAGATCCACGTCCGTGATGATGCCATCCACGGTCAGGCCGTGGGCCTCGGCGCTGTCCGCCACCACTTTGCCCAGCGCCAGGGAGTTGCTGAAAATGGCCAGTCCGGGCCCCGCCGGGAGCGGCTGGCCGGACACTATCTGGGTGATGTCCATCAGCTGTTCGATGGTCTCTACCCTGATGACGCCGGCCTGGCGCATCATGGCGTCCAGCGCACCGGCGGGCGCCTGGGTGGTCCGGACGGCGTGGCCGGGCGGCAGCCGCAGGCCCATGGTTTCCGATTTGGCGACCACCACGGGCTTCGTGCGGGCGAGCCGCCGGGCGAGCCGGGAGAATTTGCGCGGGTTCCCGATCGACTCCAGGTAGAGGCCCACGGCGGCGGTGTCGGCGTCGTCCTCCCAGAACTGCATCATGTCGTTGCCGGAGACGTCCGCGCGGTTGCCCGCCGACAGGAACGTGGACAGGCCCAGCCTGCGGCGGTGAGACGCCGCGTAGAGGGAAACACCGATCGCCGCCGACTGGCTGAACAGGCCCAGACCCCCGCGCCGCGGCAGTGAGGGCGCCATGGAGGCGTTCAGTTTCACGTCGGGATGGGTGTTCACGATCCCCAGGGATGCGGGCCCGATCACCCTCATGCCGTTGGCCCGGGCCTTGCGGACCAGGTTGCGCTGGCGGGTGAGGCCGCGTTCGCCGTCGTCCGCGAAGCCCGCGGAGGCAATCACCAGCCCCTTGACCCCGGCCGCGGCGCACTGGTCAACCACAGTGGCCACTTCCTCGTAGGGGACGGCGATCACGGCGAGCCCCACCGGCTCCGGGACCTCGGAAATCCGGCCGAAGGACAGCATTCCGGCGAGCTCCAGTGCCTCCGGGTTGATGGCGTAGACCTGCCCGGAAAAACCGCCTTCAATGATGTGTTCCAGCAGCTGGTACCCCACGGTCCCCCACTTGCGGCTCGCGCCGATGACTGCAATGGACGACGGCGCCAGCAGGTCCCGGACGCTCCTCGCCTCGGCGCGGTGCTCGCGTGACTCCATCACCGCCCGGGACTTTTCGGTGGGGTCGATGTTGAACTCCAGGCTCACCACACCGTCGTCGAAGTGGCGTTTGACGTCGTAGCCGGCGTCGGCGAACACCATCAGCATTTTGCGGTTTTCGGGCAGCACTTCGGCGCTGAAGCGGCGGATCCCGTTTTCGTGGGCGGCTGTGGCAAGGTGTTCGAGCAGGATTGAGCCGATGCCCCGGCCCTGGTGGGCGTCGGCGATGTTGAACGCGACTTCGGCTTCGAGGGGGTCATCCAGCCGGTCGTAGCGGCCGATCCCCAGGATTTCGCCGCCGAAGGTGATCACCAGGGCAACCCGGTCCTTGTAGTCCACTTCGGTGAAGCGCTTGAGCTCCTTGCTGGACAGCCGGGCCTTGAATGCGAAGAAGCGCATGTAGATTGAGTTCTGCGATTGCCCGGTGTGGAAAGCCTGGACCGCGTCGGCATCGCTGGGGTGGATGGGCCTCAGATGGGCGGTGCCGCCGTCACGGAGCACGACATCGGCTTCCCAATGTTCCGGATATTCGCCGTCCCCGGGCTGATCCACCATAGGCTTAGCCTAACCACAAACTGACGGCGCAGGCCGTGTGCCCGGAGTTATCCTCCACACCTGCGCCCAGACCACAGCACCACCCGTAACCCAGAAGGATCCACCAGCCCTATGGCCCGCCGCCAAAGCCCAGCCCCTGCCGGGGACGCACCCCAGGATTTCGTCGAGAACATCGTGGACATCGATGTCACGTCCGAGATGGAAGGCTCCTTCCTGGAGTATGCGTATTCGGTGATCTACTCCAGGGCCCTGCCTGATGCCCGGGACGGGCTCAAGCCGGTCCAGCGCCGGATCCTGTACATGATGAGTGAGATGGGCCTGCGTCCGGACCGCGGCCACGTCAAGAGCGCCCGTGTGGTGGGCGAGGTCATGGGCAAGCTCCACCCCCACGGCGATACCGCCATCTATGACGCCATGGTGCGGATGGCCCAGGACTTCTCGCTGCGCCTGCCGCTGATTGACGGCCACGGCAACTTCGGCTCCCTCGACGACGGTCCGGCGGCCCCCCGGTACACGGAGGCGAGGCTCGCGGCAGCAGCCCTGACGCTGACCGACCACCTCGACGAAGACGTGGTGGACTTTGTCCCCAACTACGACAACCAGCTGACCCAGCCGGATGTCCTCCCGGCCGCGTTCCCCAACCTGCTGGTCAACGGCGCCACGGGCATCGCCGTCGGGATGGCCACCAACATGGCCCCGCATAACCTGGTGGAGGTCATCTCCGCCGCGCGGCACCTGATCGCCTACCCGGACGCGACCCTCGATGACCTCATGCGCTTTGTGCCGGGGCCGGACCTGCCAACAGGCGGCCGGATCGTGGGCCTGGACGGCATCCGGGACGCCTACGCCACCGGACGCGGTTCCTTCAAGACCCGGGCGAAGGTGGAGATCGAGCAGCTCTCGGCCCGGCGCACCGGCCTGGTGGTCACCGAGCTTCCCTACATGGTGGGCCCCGAAAAGGTGATCGAGAAGATCAAGGACGCCGTCAATGGCAAGAAACTGACCGGGATCAGTGACATCGTTGACCTGACGGACCGCCAGCATGGCCTGCGCCTGGTCATCGAGCTGAAAAACGGGTTCAACCCGAACGCCGTTCTCCAGCAGCTTTACCGCTACTCGCCGATGGAGGATTCCTTCGGCATCAACAACGTGACGCTGGTGGACGGCCAGCCGCAGACCCTCGGCCTGGTAAAGCTGCTTTCCGTGTACGTGGAGCACCGGATCGATGTGGTGCGCCGGCGGACGTCGTTCCGGCTGGGCAAGAAGAAGGACCGCCTGCACCTGGTGGAGGGCCTCCTGATCGCCATCGTGGACATTGATGAGGTCATCCAGATCATCCGCTCCTCGGATGAGGTGGCGGCGGCCAGGGTCCGGCTGATGTCCATCTACGATCTTTCCGAAATCCAGGCCAACTACATTCTGGAACTGCGGCTGCGGCAGCTGACCAAGTACTCCAGGATAGAGCTTGAAAAGGAGCAGGAGGAGCTGCGCCGCGAGATCGCGGAACTGGAAGCCATCCTCGGCTCCGAGGAGCGGTTGCGCGGACTTGTGTCCTCCGAACTCGGCGAAATCGCCGAAAAATACGGCACGCCGCGGCGGACGGTCCTGCTCGAATCCGAGGCCGTCTCCCCCACCGTGGCCGCAGCCCTGGCGGCCGCCCCCAACGGCAAAGGCCAGGCCGCGCCGCTCGCCCTGGAGATCTCGGACGATCCCTGCTGGGCCATCCTGACGGCGTCGGGCCAGATCGCGCGCACGTCCAACCAGGAGCCCCTCGCCGAGTCCGGGCCGCGGGCCAAGCACGACGTTTTCCGTTCAGTGGTCAAGACCTCGGCCCGCGGGGTAATAGCGGCGGTCACCTCACAGGGCCGGATGCTGCGGCTTCAGGTCATGGACATGCCGGTGCTGCCGCCGATGTCCGGCCTGCCCAACCTCGCCGGCGGTGTTCCGGCCAAGGACTTCATCACGCTGCTGAAGGGTGAAGCGCTGGTGGCGTTCGCTCCGCTGGATGAAGTCCTGGCCATCGGCACCGCCCAGGGTGTGGTAAAGCGGGTCCAGCCCGATTACCCCCTGAACCGCGAGGACTGGGAAGTCATTGCGCTCAAGGACAAGGACGAGGTGGTGGGTGTGGCGCCGGCCGGGTCTGAGGAGACCGATCTGGTGTTCCTGACCCGTGAGGCTCAATTGCTCCGTTTCAGCGCCGCCAACGTCCGGGCCCAGGGCAGGACGGCCGGCGGCATGGTGGGTATCAAGCTCGGCGCCGGGGACCAGGTGCTGTTCTTCGGGGCGGTCACCGCCGCCGACGACGACGCCGTGGTGGTCACCATTGCGGGCACGAACGGCGCCCTGCCGGGCACCGCTCCGGGTGCGGCGAAAGTGACGGCCTTCGCCGAATACCCTGCCAAGGGCCGTGCGACAGCCGGCGTTCGCGCCCACAGGTTCCTCAAGGGCGAAGACACGCTGCTGCTGGCGTGGGCCGGGCACGGACCGGCGAAGGCCTCATCGCTGGCCGGTGTTGCCAGGTCGCTGCCGCAGGAGCACGGCCGGCGGGACGGTTCGGGGATTCCGCTGTCCCAGGCAGTGGACGCGGTGGGTCCGGCCATGGCCTGGAGCGATCCGTCCTAGACTGCTGCCATGCCTATCATTCCTGATGAAAAGGACTGGACCTGGGTCCTCTCCCGGCCGTGCCCCGAGTGCTCCTTCGATGCTTCCACCGCCACACCGGCCACGGTGCCGGGCAGCGTGGAAAACATGCTCCCGCGCTGGCGGGCCGTCCTCCGCCGGCCTGACGTTGCAGAACGCCCGGATGACAGGACGTGGTCGGCGCTGGAATATGCCTGCCACGTCCGCGACGTCTTCACGCTGTTCGACCAGCGGCTGAACCTTATGCTCGACGCCGACGGCGCCCGGTTTGAGAACTGGGACCAGGACCAAACGGCAGTCGAAAAGGATTACGCCAATGCCGATCCCGCCGTGGTCAGCGCCGAACTGACGGCCGAGGGCAAGCAGATTGCCGAGTCCTTCGCCGGCGTCCGGGAGTCAGAGTGGGGACGGCGGGGCCTGCGCAGCAACGGTTCCGAATTCACGGTCCTGACGCTGGCCCAGTACTTCCTGCACGACGTCGTCCATCACCTCCACGATGTGGACGGCTGAGGGGACTCAACCCACCAGCGAAGCAGCCGTGCCCGTCCGGGACACTGCCGAGAGCTCCAGCCGGGCGTCATCCGGCTGGATGTCGGCCGGATTGTGGGTGACCATGACTACTGTGCGGTCTTTCAGGCCGGCGCGGAGGTCTGCCAGCATCTCCCGTCCCGACTGTGCGTCCAGATGAGCCGTGGGCTCGTCGAGCAGGATAACTTCGGCCCCCGTCAGCAGGGTCCGCGCCACGGCCAGCCGTTGCCGCTCGCCGCCGCTGAGGAAGGAACCACCCGGCCCGATCCGGGTGTCCAGCCCGGCCGGCAGCCGCGACACCAGGGCGCTGAGGCCGACGGCGGCCAACGCCGCTTCCAGCTCGGCTTCACCGGCGGCAGGCGCACCGTCACCATCACCGCCGCCGCCGCATGCAGGAGAAGCACCCGGCACCGCCGCTGCGGAGGGGACGCCCAGCATCAGGTTGCCCCGCAGCGTCGAATCGAACAGGTGTGCCTCCTGCGGGCACCAGGCCGCCGTCCCGGTCACCGCTGCCCGGCCGGTGGCGGCCGGCAGGAATCCCAGCAGGACTGCGAGCAGCGTGGATTTCCCCGCACCGGACGGTCCGGTGACCGCCAGCCAGGTGCCCGGTCCGGCCGTTGCGGAGACCCCGGAGAACACAGGTTCCCCGCCGGGCCACGCCGCCCCAACGCTTTCCAGTTCAACCCCCGCGGCGGCACCGGAACGGGCGGGGACAGCATGCAGGCCGTCGCCGGCCCCGGTTTCCGTGGCGCCGCCATCCAGCACCCCTGACTCACCGACCCGGCGCATAACGCTGCGAAGCGCCGGGTACTGGCGCACCGCCGTCGTCATCGCCGCGTACGGTTCCACGAGTGCAAGCTGCAGCAGGACAACAACCGCGGCCGTGGCGGGCTCCATGGTTCCTGCCAGCACCTGGGGTGCGGTCAGCACGGCAGCAGCCAAGGCGGCGGTGCCGCAGGCAGCGACGGTGATGGCCTGGCCGAGGCCTTCGGCCCAGGCGGAACGCTGCGATGCCCGGGTGGCCAGGCGGTCCTCGGCGCGCAGCGCGTCCAGGACTGTTGCAGCGATGCCGTTCGCGTGCAGCTCCGCCCGGGCATCCAGCGCAGCGGACGTACGCCGCAGGACGCGTGCCCGCAGGCGCTGTTCCGCTGTGGCCGAGCGGCGGTCCCCCCACAGGGCGGCGGCCGGCGCCACGAACAGGCTGACAGCTGCTGCCAAGGCAACGGCCGGCAGAGCGGCAGACGCCACGAAGGCGCTTGCCACCAGCGTTGAACCGGCCACGGCGAGCGCCGTGGCGGGCGGCAGCACAACCCGCGGCAGCAGGTCCCGGACGGTGTCGACGTCGTCAATCACCGTACCCAGGACGTTGCCGCCCTGCAGGAGCCGCCGGAGTGAGAGTGCCTTGCGGCTCAGTGATTCCCAGAGCCTGCCGCGCAGGCGGGTGAGGGCGCCGAACACGGCATCGTGCAGCAGGAGCCGTTCCCAGTAGCGCAGGACGGCGCGCCCGATCCCAAAGAACCGCACCCCGACGATGGCAGTGAGCAGGTACAGGATGGGCGGCTGTTCGCTGGCCCTGATGATAAGCCAGCCGGAGAGGCCGGACAGGGCAACAGCGAAAAGGGCGGCAAAAGTCCCCACCACGGCGGCGCCGGTGAACCGGCCAGCGACCGGTGACAGCAGGCCGGCCAGGAGGCGGGAAGTCCCGCCTGGCCGGGAATCCGCTGCCGCGGGGTCCTGGGTCCTCGCCGGGTGACGCCCGGAAATTTCCGGGGCATGCTCTTGCTCCACAATGGCCCCCGTTCCGCCATCGCACACGGTTCCGGACGGCCCTGTCCCTGCTGACAGCACGGCTCCGTCGGAGGGCGCCGTGACGCCGTGGACGGAAACAGGCACCAGGTGGTCAGCCAGCTCGCGGGTCTGCTGGTCGTGGGCCACCAGGATGACGGTGACCTGGCCCCGGAGCGCACGGATCGAGTCCTGCACCAGCGCCGCCGACACGCCGTCAAGGTGTGCGGTGGGCTCGTCGAGAAGCAGCAAGGTGGCACCGGACCTGATGCGGGCCAGGCCGCGCGCCAGCGCAACGCGCCGCAGCTCGCCCGGGCTCAGTTCGGCCGGATGGTGGCCGGCGAGGTGCCCGGCAGCCGCAGCGGCCAGACAATCCGTGGCCGCCTCGGCTGCTGCCGGAGTATCTGAGCCCCTTCCGCCACCGAGGTACAGCATGACCTCCTCGAGCACGGAGTCCGCCACCATGACCGGGTGCTGCGGGACCCAGGCGATCGCGTCGCGTCCCAGGCCGGAGAGGCGGCCGGACACGGTGGTTCCGCCGCCGTCCCCGAGGGTCCCGGCCAGCACGCCAAGGACGGTGCTTTTGCCGGCGCCGCTGGGGCCGTCCAGGGCGGTGATCAGCCCGTGCGGGGCAGTGAACGTTAACGGCCCGACGGCGGGAGCGGACCGTCCGGAGTACGTGACACTGAGGTCGGTGACCGTCACTCCCCCGGCCCCGGGCACGGAACCCCGGCTGCCGCCGTCGGACGCGGCAGCTTCGCGTCCCTGTGCGGGCAGCGGCTGCGGCTCGGGTGCGCCAGTGACCTTCCTGGTCTCGGCCAGGGCCGCCCGGCCGTCATCACTGGCGTGGTGGGCGGTGCCCAGCTCGCGCAGCGGCAGGTAGCAGTCCGGCGCAAGAATCAGCGCCAGGAGGCCGGCCTCAAGCGGCATGTCGCCGTGCACCAGGCGGACGCCGATGAACACGGCAACCACTGCGACGGAAATGGTTGCGATCAGTTCCAGCGCCAGTGCGGACAGGAATGCGGTGCGCAGCGTCCCCATGGTCCTGGCGCGGTATTCCTCCGAGATCTCCTCGAGGGCCTTGCGCTGCGCGGTGGCACGGCCCAGTCCCACCAGCACGGGAAGGCCCTTGGCCAGTTCCAGCATGTGTGCGGACAGCCGGGTCAGGGTTTCCTGGGCCTCGCGGACATGGTCCTCGGTGTAGCGGCCAATCAGCACCATAAACAGCGGAACGAGCGGAACTGTCAGGACAATCACCACCGCGCTGACCCAGTCAGTGAACAGGATGCGGGCCCCGAGCAGCAGCGGGATCGCGGCGCAGTTCACCAGAGCGGGGAGGAACTGCGTGTAGTAGCTGTCCAGCGCATCCAGCCCGCGCGTAGCCAGGACGGCCAGCCCGCCATCGGCCGGGCCAGTGCTCCGGGCACCGTTCCGCAGGGCCCGGGCCAGCAGCTCGGAGCGGAGTTCCTCCTTGATGCCCAGCGCGGCGCGGCGCGCGGCGATGCCCTGGGCCCAGACGGTGGCGGACCTTAGGACAACGCCCGCCAGGCCCCAGGGCAACTGCTCGGCCCACGACCCGTTCCCGGTGGCCAGCCCGGCCAGCATGGCAGCCACGGCCTGCCCCATCAGGACCAGTGACAGCGCCTTCAGCGCTGCCAGCAGGCCAAGCCAGTAGATGGCGGAGCGTGTGGCCGGTCCGGCCGGAAAGTCTGGGCGCACGGCCGGTCAGTCCTTCGTGGTGAATGCCCGGACGGCAATGGCCGGCAGGAAGCTGTGCGCCGCGGGGATCTGGGACGCGCTGACCCGGCGCCGGAACACCCAGTAGGTCCATGCCTGGTAGGTGATCACGAGGGGCAGGCCAACGGCTGCCACCACGCTCATGAGCCCGAGCGTGTAATCGGACGACGACGCGTTGGCGACAGTGAGGTCAAAGGCAGGGTCCAGCGTGGAGGGCAGGACTACCGGGAACACCGCACCGAAAATTGACGCGCTGCCGAGGAGGAGGAAGACTCCCATCGCCATAAACGCCTTGCCTTCTGATCCCCGCCGGGCCAGGAACCACGCCGCTGCCGCGGCCACCACGGCCACGATCACGGCCGCCCAGGTCCACGGCTTGCCCTCCAGGAACTGGATAATCAGTGCCCAGCCGGCCAGGGGCAGCAGCAGGACCGGAAGCAGCCGGACGAACCAGCGGCGCGCACGGTGGCGGATGTCGCCGTCGGTCTTCAATGCGAGGAACGCCAGCGCGTGCAGCAGGGAGAACCCCACCACGGCCAGCCCGCCCAGTACGGCGTAACCGCTGAACCATGCGAACGCACCGCCTTCGCGGTCACCGTTCGCGTTCAGCGGCAGGCCGGTGGTGGTCAGGGCCAGGGCAGCGCCGACACCGAAGGCGGCAAAGAAGGAGCCCAAGGCGATGGCCCAGTCCCAGCGCGCCCGCCATGTGTCCGTGTCACCCTTGCCGCGGTATTCGAATGCCACGGCCCGGAAGATAAGGGCAACCAGCACCAACAGGAGCGGGAGGTAGAGGGCGGAAAACAGCGAGGCGTACCACAGCGGGAACGCCGCAAACGTTGCGGCTCCGGCCGTGATCAGCCAGACCTCGTTGCCGTCCCAGACCGGACCGACAGTGTTCAGCAGGACCCTGCGCTCGGTGTTGTTCCGCGCAAAAAGCTTCATCAGCATCCCCACGCCGAGGTCAAAGCCTTCAAGGAAGAGGTAACCGGTCCAAAGCACCGCGATGACGATGAACCAGATGGTGGGCAGCAGTTCCATGCTCGAGTATCCTCTGCTCTTCTTAGTAGGCGAATGCCAGGACGTCGTCGGCGGGCTTGCCATTGCCGGGGCCCTTGTTGGCGCCCCCGTTTTCGTCGGCCGGGCTGTGGGCAAGTTCCGGCATCGCGGACACCACACCGCCCCGGATGAACTTGACCAGGAGCTTGACCTCAACCACCAGCAGCGCGGCGTAGACGGCGGTCAGGACGATCAATGACGTCAGCAACTCACCGGCCGACACTCCTGGTGAGACTGCGGCCGCGGTGAACATAAACACCTGGTCGATGCCGTTCAGGTCCGGGTTGGGGGCCACCACAAACGGCTGCCGGCCCATCTCGGTGAAGATCCAGCCGGCCGCGTTGGCGCCGAACGGGGCAAGGATGCCGAACACCGCCAGGCGCATCAGCCAACGGGACGCGGGCACGGTGCCCTTCCGCGTCACCCACAGCGCGATGAGCGCCGCCAGTGCCGCAAGGCCGCCGAAGCCGATCATCATCCGGAAGCCCCAGTAAGTGACTTCCATAACCGGGACGTACTCGATCTCCTGGCCGGCCCGCTCGCCGTAGATCGGGTTGTCCGGCAGATGGGTTCCGTAGTCGGCCTTGTACTGGTCCAGGAGTCCGTTGACGCCCCTGACCTCCGTGGTGAAGTCGCCATTGGCCAGGAAGGAGAGGATGCCCGGAACCTCGATCAGTGCAACAATCTCATCGCAGTTCTTCGAGCCAAGGTTCCCGACGCTGAGCACGGAGAAACCGGTGCCGTCGTGGCAGGCGCCCTCGGCCGCGGCCATCTTCATGGGTTGCTGCTCAAACATGAGTTTGCCCTGCAGGTCGCCGGTCAGGGCGGTGCCGGCGAACGAGATCATGGCGACCACGGCGCCGATCCGCAACGAGCGGATCCACACTTTGTAATCGGTCCGGTCCCGGCCGGGGATGGCGGCTTCGCCGGGAATCACCTTCCCGTCGGCACCGATGGTATCGATGCCGTCCGTGCGCCTGCGCCAGAGCTGGTACCAGGCGATGCCCAGGAGGAAACCGCCGGCAACGGCCAGGGCTCCCATCAGCGTGTGCGGAAAGGCCACCAGGGCCGTGTTGTTGGTGAACACGGCCCAGGCGTCCGTCATGACCGGCCGGCCGTCAATAATCTCCGCGCCCACCGGATGCTGCATCCAACTGTTGGCCACGATGATGAAGTAGGCGGAGAACACCGATCCCACCACGGCCACCCAGAGGCAGGCCAGGTGGATGCCCGGCTTCAGCTGCTTCCAGCCGAAGATCCACAGGCCCAGGAACGTGGACTCAACAAAGAAGGCCAGCAGCGACTCCAGGGCCAACGGCGCCCCGAACACGTCTCCAACGAAGCGGCTGTACTCGCTCCAGGCCATGCCGAACTGGAATTCCTGCACAATGCCGGTGGCCACGCCCATGATGAAGTTGATCAGGAAGAGCTTGCCCCAGAACTTGGTCATCCGGAGGTATTCCACCTTGCCGGTGCGGTGCCAGAGCGTCTGCATTACGGCCACCACCAGGCCAAGTCCGATGGTGAGGGGCACCATCATGAAGTGGTAGACGGTGGTGATGCCGAATTGCCAGCGTGCGATTTCCAGAGCTTCCACAGCAGTCCCTCGGGTTGGCGGAGCAACTTTTCTACGATACGTAGAACTTTGACTTCTACAGAGTGTAGAACAATGCGGCGGGCACTGTAAACCAACAGTTCCATGTGGAAGTGGCGCCCACAAGGCCGCGGCGCGCCGAGTGTTCTACCGTACGTAGAAACTCAGGCGAAAAACAGGTAACTTTGTTTTTGTATCTGTAGCGCTAGTGCAGTCACCGCGGCCCTCAACGGCCCGGTGCGGGGAAATCGAAGGATGTATCTCAATGGCAAGTCTTGGCGAACTGGAACGGGCAGTGATGGATCTGCTCTGGGCGGGCCACGAAGCAGCCACCGCGAATACCCTGCGCGACAGACTGGCAACAACCACCGAGGCAAAAGGGGATGCTGCCGGGCATGAGGGCAAGGAGCTTGCCGTCACCACGGTCCTGACCGTCCTCTCACGGCTTGAGAAGAAGGGCCTTGTGGAGCGGGAACGCGGTACGCGGCCGCACCGCTACCAGGCCGTTTCCAGCAGGGAAGACCACACCGCGGAGCTGATGCACGAAGTGCTGGGCTCAGCGCCTGACCGTGAAGCCGTGCTGGCACGGTTTATCGGCTCCGTGACGGACAGTGAAGCGGAAACACTGCGCAAACTGCTTGGCCACATCTAGCGGACCATGTTCTGGACCTCGTACCTGCTGGCGGTCCTCGCGATAGTCCTGGCGTGGCCAGTGCCTATCCTGCTTTCCCGTGCCTCGTGGCCTGCCCGGTCACCGTTCACGGCCATGCTGCTGTGGCAGGCAATAGCACTTGCGGGCGGGCTGTCCATGATCGGCGCCATGCTGGTCTACGGGCTTGAACCGATCGGTGACAACCTCATCTCCGGGCTTCGCGGGCTGGCGGATATGGTCCTCTTCAACGCGCCCACCACGGCCTTGGGCTTCTGGCATCTGTTCGCCCTGTCCGCCGCGGCGCTGCTCACCGCCCACCTGGTCTTCACCCTCTTGCTGACCTACTACAAGATCGAACGGCAGCGGCGTAGGCACCGGGAACTCCTGGCCCTGTTGGCCGCCCCGTCCGTCGATGCGGCCCGCACGGTGGTCATCAGCCACGATTCACCTGTTGCCTATTGCCTGCCGGGCGGGGCCCGCTCCGTCACAGTGCTCTCGGACGGCCTGATGGCCGCGCTGGAGCCGGCTGAATTGCGGGCCGTCCTGAGCCACGAGAATGCCCACCTTAACCAGCGCCACCATCTCCTGCTCTGGGCGTTTGCCGCGTGGCGCCAGGCGCTCCCCTGGCTGCCCACCACCCGCCTCGCTCAGGAGTCGGTGAACTCGCTCATCGAAATGCTGGCGGACGACGTCGCGCTGAAGACGGAAAGCAAGGCCACGCTCATCAAGGCGATCGCCATTGTTGCCAGCGGACCTACCGGAGGTATGACGGCAGGGATGGGGGCGGGGATGGGGGCGGGGATGGCGGGAAGCATGGCGGCCGCCGCCGTACCGTCCGCGCACCCCGGCCTTGCCCTGGACGGTCTTGAGGCGCCCACCGGCGCCGTCTCAGGTTCTGCCCGGACCACCATCTCCCGGGTCAGCCGGCTGCTGTCCCCTGAGCCGCAGCTGCCTGCCGCCGCCCGCGGGATGGTGCTTGCCGGCTCCGCCTTGCTCCTGGCCGTGCCCACCGCCCTGCTGATTGTGCCGGGCCTGCTGGGCTGAACCGACGCCGTGGATGGAACCGCCGTCGTGGACTGAACCTGGCATGGGCTGTGCCGACGCCGGCCTAGCCATCACAGGGCTGTGCCGCCCCGGACATCAGGCGTCGATCCGCTCCCGGTCCAGGCTGGAGGCGCCGGCGATGATGAAGTCTTTGCGGGGGGCAACATCGGATCCCATCAGCAGGTCGAACGTGTCTTCCGCATGCTTGGCGTTCTCGATCCCCACCTTGCGCAGCGTCCGGTGCCGCGGGTCCATGGTGGTCTCGGCAAGCTGTCCGGCGTCCATCTCGCCCAGGCCCTTGTACCGCTGGATCGGTTCCTTGTAGCGCTTGCCTTCCTTGGCCAGCCGGGCCAGGAGCACATGGAGTTCCGCCTCCGAGTAGGTGTAGATCATGTCGTTGGCTTTCTGCCCGGCGTTGATGACCTCCACCCGGTGCAGCGGCGGCACGGCAGCATAGACCCGTCCGGCGTCGATCATGGGGCGCATGTACCGGAAGAACAGTGTCAGCAGCAGGGTCCGGATGTGGGCTCCGTCGACGTCGGCGTCGGTCATGAGAATGACCTTGCCGTACCGGGCCGCGTTGATGTCGAAGCTGCGTCCGGATCCCGCACCCACTACCTGGATCAGCGCAGCGCACTCCGTGTTGGACAGCATGTCACCCACGGACGCCTTCTGCACGTTCAGGATCTTGCCGCGGATGGGCAGCAGCGCCTGGAAGTCCGAGGACCGCGCCAGCTTGGCGGTTCCCAGTGCGGAGTCGCCTTCCACGATGAAGAGTTCGGAACGGTCGACGTCGTCCGTCCGGCAGTCGGCAAGCTTGGTGGGCATGGAGGAGGTTTCCAGGGCATTCTTGCGCCGCTGGGTTTCCTTGTGCACCCGCGCGGAAATCCTGGACTTCATCTCGCTGACGATTTTTTCCAGGAGCAGCGCAGAGTGGGCCTTGTCGTTCCGGTTGGCCGAATTCAGCTTTGCGGTGATCTCCTGCTCCACCACCTTCGAGACGATGGCGCGGACGGCGGAGGTGCCCAGGATTTCCTTCGTCTGGCCTTCGAACTGCGGTTCGGCCAGCCGGACCGTCAGGACAGCCGTCAGGCCGGCGAAGATGTCATCCTTCTCGATCTTGTCGTTGCCGGCCTTCAGCTTGCGGGCGTTGGCCTCCACTGCTTTCCGGAACGTCTTGACCAGCGCCTGCTCGAAGCCCGACTGGTGGGTTCCGCCTTTGGGCGTGGCGATGATGTTGACGAAGCTGCGGACGGTGCTGTCATAGCCGATGCCCCACCGGAGAGCCACGTCCACTTCGCAGTCACGTTCAACCTCGGCGAGCTGGCTATGGCCCCGTTCGTCGAGTACCGGCACGGTTTCCTTGAATTTGCCTGAGCCGTGCAGCCGCCAGACGTCGGTCACGCCGGGATCGGCGGCCAGGAACTCGACGAACTCGGACAGGCCGCCGTCGTGGTGGAACACCTCTTCGTGGCCGGCTGCTTCACCGGGGGTACCGGGCAGCCTGCGCTCATCGCGGACGGTGAGCTTGAGTCCCGGTACCAGGAAGGAGGTCTGTCGTGCCCGTGCGGCCAGTTCGTCGTAGGAGAACTTGGCGTCCGGCGTGAAAATCTGGCGGTCCGCCCAATAGCGGATCCGGGTCCCGGTCACACCACGCTTCGCCTTGCCCACCACATCCAGCACCGAGCCGTCCACAAACGGCGCGAACACTGCCGACGGGTCCAGCTTGGATCCCTGGTCCTTGAAGCGCCCAGGCTCGCCGCGGCGGAACGACATTTTGTAGGTCTTGCTGCCGCGGTCCACTTCTACGTCCAGGCGCGCAGACAGGGCGTTCACCACGGAGGCGCCCACGCCGTGCAGGCCGCCGGAGGCCGTATAGGACCCGCCGCCGAACTTGCCGCCCGCATGGAGCTTGGTGAAGACCACCTCGACGCCGGTGAGCCCCGTCTTGGGTTCCATGTCCACGGGGATGCCGCGGCCGTCGTCGTGGATTTCCACCGAGTTGTCCGCGTGCAGGATGATCTTGATGTCGTGCCCAAATCCGGCAAGCGCTTCGTCCACCGAGTTGTCGATGATCTCCCACAAGCAGTGCATCAGCCCGCGCGAATCGGTGGAACCGATGTACATGCCGGGGCGCTTGCGGACGGCCTCGAGGCCCTCCAGGACAGAAAGGTGCCGGGCGGTGTAATCAGAACTTGGTGCCACGGGTTGTGAACTCCTTCAGTGACGGAACAGCTGGCGCTGCGGGCGCTCCATCAAGCCTAGTCGGCGCGGCAGCAGACAGAGGGCTGCCACACTTCCCACGGGCTGTGGGCAAGGCCACTCGTTATCTTCCCGTGACCGAAACCGGCGGCTTGATCCATTCTTGTGGCTACGCGGACAGCGAACTTGACCCGTCCTTGCGATGGGACTGGTACGAATACTGGTTATATAGACATACAGATCTACTAAGGAGGCCGACATGACAACAGCAGTGGCAGACCGCACACTCAACGCACTGGACCGGTGCGATCGTTGCGGGGCTCAGGCATATGTCCGCGTTGTACTCGAGTCCTCCGGTGGTGAGCTGCTGTTCTGCGGCCACCATGCCCGTGCAATCGAGGCTACGCTGAGGCCGTTGAGCTCCGACTGGCACGACGAGACGGGCAGGCTTCACGAGAAGGCTCCCGTGTCCGTCGACTGACCAGGCGCACCACAACCTGATACACCTCGAAGAGGACCCCTCCAGCCGGAGGGGTCCTCTTTTGTCGTGAACTTGCCATGAAGCCGCAGACAGGAAAACGCGGGTCCCCTTCGGCCCATCGATCCGAAGATGATGGGCCGAAGGGGACCCGCGCTGCCTGAGTCCTGATCTAGTCCAGGTAGTCCCGCAGCACCTGCGACCGTGACGGGTGGCGGAGCTTGGACATGGTCTTGGATTCGATCTGGCGGATGCGCTCACGCGTAACACCGTAGACCTTGCCAATTTCGTCTAAAGTCTTCGGCTGGCCGTCGGTGAGGCCGAAACGCATGGCCACCACGCCGGCTTCGCGCTCGGACAGGGTGTCCAGGACGGAGTGCAGCTGTTCCTGCAGGAGCGTGAAGCTCACCGCGTCGGCGGGAACCACGGCCTCGGAATCCTCGATGAGGTCACCGAACTCGGAGTCACCGTCTTCACCCAGCGGGGTGTGCAGGGAGATCGGTTCGCGGCCGTACTTCTGGACCTCGACGACCTTCTCCGGAGTCATGTCCAGTTCGAGGGCCAGTTCTTCGGGCGTGGGTTCGCGGCCCAGGTCCTGAAGCATCTGGCGCTGCACGCGGGCCAGCTTGTTGATGACTTCAACCATGTGCACCGGGATGCGGATGGTGCGGGCCTGGTCTGCCATGGCGCGGGTAATGGCCTGGCGGATCCACCACGTGGCGTACGTGGAGAACTTGAAGCCCTTGGTGTAGTCGAACTTCTCGACAGCGCGGATCAGGCCCAGGTTGCCTTCCTGGATGAGGTCCAGGAACAGCATGCCGCGGCCGGTGTAGCGCTTGGCCAGCGAGACCACGAGGCGGAGGTTGGCTTCGAGCAGGTGGTTCTTGGCGCGCTTGCCGTCGTGGATGACGAACTCAAGTTCACGCTTGAACTTGGGGTCCATCGAGCCGTCGTCGGCGTTGATTTTCTCTTCGGCGAAGAGTCCGGCTTCGATCCGGAGCGCGAGGTCAACTTCCTGCTCGGCATTGAGCAGCGCAACCTTACCGATCTGCTTGAGGTAGTCCTTGACGGGGTCAGCCGTGGCGCCAGCCGACATCACCTGCTGGACAGGGGCATCGTCGTCATCGGCATCCGAGTAGACAAAACCCTTGCCCGTGGCTGCTGATGCGGCCTTGGCGGCGTTGATCTCGCTGTCATCGGCGATGTTGATGTCGTCGAGGTCTTCCTCAACGTCCTCATCATCGTCCGATGCGCCGCGGGCTGATTTTCCGGCTGCTTCGGCAGCGGCTTTGGCGCCGGGTTTGGGCCCGCGCTTCTTGGGCTCAGGCTTGCCGTCCAAACCGGTGTCACCGGAGGCATCCTTGATGGCTTTGTTGGCTGCCCGCGTCGCTGCTCGCTTGGCGTTCGTTGCAGCCTGCTTCGCCTCAGGGGACAAATCGTCCTGGGCGGCGGGTTCCTTCTTCGCGGAAGACGGGGTCACAGAAAACCTTTCTAGCGGCGGTCTGTGGAATCACCATACGGGCAACACCACTATGACCCTGTCAAGTCCGTGATGAATATCAGGTGCAACCACGGCCGGCAGAGTCTACAAGTAGAACTGCCGGGGCGGCTGTAATGTTCCCAACTGGGCTTCATCACATGCACTTGATTCACGGACCCAACCGGGTCTCGGCAACCATTGTCTCACGGTTTTCCCAAACCCGACCTCAACGCTGCCCCCATCCAAACCGGTCAGGCGGAATCCGGTCAGGCTGCATCCGGTTCGAATTTCCGCCAGGCGGCCTCCTTCCGTGCAGCCCAGCCGCAGAGGGTGCCGCGCCGGACCAGCTCAAGCATGAGTTCGGCGAGCCGGTAGCCCGGCTCCTCGTCAAGGGCGCGGCCGAGGTACGCAGCAGCGTAGGAGCCCCTCCCCCTGCACCACGCGATCCACCCACGCCCGGTCAGCGCGGCTGCACCGGCCTGCCCGCCGCACGCCGACAGCTGTTCCAGCACTTCGTCCAGGCTGTTAAGGGTGTGCCAGGCAGGAACCACCGGGTCCAGTCCCAACAAGACTTCGCCATATCCTGGAATGCCCTGCATGCTGCGAGTACCGGGTCCGGTAGCACCCGTTCCGCCAGGCTCCCGTCCTGTCAGTCCGGATCCCGACGCTGGAAGTCCGGATGGTAAGGGCCCCGGGAGTACGGGCCCCACCGGAGCCAGGATGCAGCCGACATCGAAGATGCCGAACATCTCGGCACCCGCCAGGGCAGCCGCCTGACCGGCGGCGGCCATCACCAGGACGGCGTCACGCCAGGCGGGGACCCGGAGCGACGCGCGAAGGAAGGCAACGTCATTGACGGGCAGAGGCTGACCAGGCTCGTTGGCAAGCAGGGCCTCCCACTGGACCATCAGCTGGCCGAACTGTTCCCTGCTCCCCCGTCGCCGGTCCAGCTGTGCCGCCCACGTGGCCTCAGAGGCAAGGACGGCTGCCCGGTCCTCGCCGGAAAGCAGGGGTGGAGGATGCGCCCCGTCCTCCGGCGCGGGCCCGACGCTGCTGCCGCGGAAGACCATCTCGGCATTAAGCATGCTGTCCCGGATCGCCTGAACAGACCGGCCCGGCGAGGGGCAGCAGGACGGATCGGCGCAAAAAGCATCACGCCAGAAGGAGTCGCCGACATACCAGGCGTCCCGCACCGGCATCCCCGCGGCCCCTAGGACCATCTGGAGTGCATCCAATAGCCCGCGGTAGGTTCCAGGTGGTTCCATCCAGCCGTCGTTGGTGAAGCATGCCAGCAAGGCGGCGTCGGCATTCTTGTCAGCCAGGAGATAATCGCGCACCGTGCGCGCGTACTCCCGCGGGTCCGCGAGGGTTTCCGGGCCCGGAAGATCCAGCCTCAGGGTTGCTCCCAGCCGGTTCCCCTGCAGGGTCATCGCAACCAGGCTGTCGGCCGGCCAGTAGCCCAGGGAATGCGGAATGAACCCGAGGATGTCTTCAGGGCCTCGGACGGTCAGGTGTTCTGAAGGTTTCATGGTTCCAGCTTTGGCGCAGCGCGAGCCGCGGTGAAGCGCCAACTTACCGTATGTGAATAACCTGCCTGTGCAGGAAAGGTGTCAGTCTTTACCCGCGCGGTCCTTGGACTCGGACGGCTGGCGACGCTGGGCCAGGTTCGCCCGCCGCTGCTGCGCCATGGCCCGAAGCAATGGTGCCACCACAACACCTTGCGCTGCCATCTGGCGCCGTACTTTGCGCCGACAGACAATCGTCATGGCGGCGCCAAAGCCCAGCAGCAGGAACTGTACGCTGAGTGCGATCCGGAACGGTTCCAGCCCGTACAGGACGCCGTCGGAATAGCCGCTGGCCAGCAGGACGTCCAGCACCAGGCCGATCAGGAAGATGGCCACGAGGGCCGCGATAAAGCCGCCCACGTTCACGATGCCCGTTGCGGTTCCGATCCTGTGCGCCGGATTGAACGTCCGTGCGAAATCAAACCCGATCATCGATCCCGGCCCCCCGATGGCCAGGACGACCACCAGGCACGCCAGCAGCCACAGCGGTGAACGGCCAGGCATCAGCAGCACCGCGGCCCAGGCAGCGGCCGTGGCGCCGGCGATGAGCAGGACCATCGTTGACCGGCGAAGCGGGTGGCGGGAGACGAACTGCCCAATGAAGGGGCCCACCGCCATCGCCGCCGCAACGTACAAGGTCATCAGGCCGGCAACGGTTCCGGCATCCAGGCCCTGCCCCGAGATCAGGAACGGATATCCCCAGGTCATGGCGAAGACGGTGCCGCTGAACTGGATGGTGAAGTGGCTCCACATCCCCAGCCGGGTGCCCGGCTGGCGCCATGCCCGCGCGAGCGAGGCGCCTGTGGCCTTCAACCCCTGCTGCGCCTGCGGCGCGGGCGCACCGGGCGGGTGGTCCTTCAAGAGCACCAGCACCAGGACAACCGCCACGCCCGCCATGCCCGCCAGCATCAGGAAACCGGAGGTCCAGCCGAAGGAATGCAGGACAAAGGCGAAGGGAAGCACACTGAAAAGCTGCCCGAGCTGGCCTGACATGCCCGTCAGCTGGGTGACCAGGGGAACCCTGGCCGGCGCGAACCACAACGGAATCAGGCGGATCACGGAAATAAAGGTCATGGCGTCCCCGGCGCCCACCAGAATCCGCCCCGCCACACCGCCGGGGATGGTGTCGGCGAAGGCCAACTGGAGCTGGCCAAGACCCATCAGGACGGCTCCACCGGCGATCATGGCGCGCGAGCCGAATCTGTCCACGAGCAGGCCCACGGGGATCTGCAGGCCGGCGTAGACCAGCAATTGCAGCACCGTAAAGAAGGAGATGGCGGACGCGCCGGCATGGAACCGCTCGGTGGCCTCAAGTCCCACCACACCGAATGACGTGCGCTGGGAGACGGCCACAAGGTAGGCGAAGATGCCGATGGTCCAGATCAGCCAGGCTCGGGGTGCAGTCACCCCCTCATTATGCCGGGGCTGCTGCCCGGACCAGGGCAGGCGTCTGCCAGGCGGACGCCGTGGGGCGGGCTACGGGTGCGGGTTCTCGCGGGCCAGGTAGGCCTCCACTGCCGCGCCCAGCTCGTCCCCGTTGGGCAGTTCGTCATTTTCATCGGCCAGGAGGGAGCGCCGGACGGTGCCTTCGGCCTTTTCGTCGTACCTCTCCTCCAGCCGGGTGACCACCTGCTGGACATCTTCGGAGGCGGCCACCTGCTCGGCGATCTGGCGGCGCACTTCCCGGCCCGCTTCGCGCAGCCGGTCCGCCGGCAACATCAGGGACGTCGCGGCACCGAGGAATTCGAGTCCGGCTACGGCGGCTGGCGGGTATTCCGCCTCAGCAAGGTAGTGCGGAACGTGGATCACGTAGCCGGCAACATTGCGCTCGGCTTCCATCAGCCGCAGCTCCAGAATGTGGCCCACGGCCGCCGGAACGTCAACGGTGGGCTTCCAGACCGAGATGCCCTCGATCAGTTCCGGACGGTTGCCGTGGACGGTCACACCCACTGGGCGAGTGTGCGGCACCGGCATGGGAATGGAGTGGATCCAGGTCACGAGGTTCACGTCCAGCTTTTCCACGATGCCGACGACGGCGCGCGCGAACCGCTCCCATTGAAGGTCGGGTTCAAAACCGGCCAGCAGCAGGAAGGGGCTGCCGAGCCCGTCCGTCAGCTTGTACAGCGCCAGCTTCGGCTGCTGATAGTCCTGCAAGTGATCTTCCACAAAGGAGATGTGGGGCCGCCGCGACCGGT
Source organism: Arthrobacter sp. UYNi723 (assembly GCF_054057635.1). Lineage (NCBI taxonomy): Bacteria > Bacillati > Actinomycetota > Actinomycetes > Micrococcales > Micrococcaceae > Arthrobacter > Arthrobacter sp. UYNi723. The sequence goes on along the minus strand of NZ_JBSRZM010000012.1, from coordinate 14,192 downwards.
AGTCGATGAGCTGGTCGGCGTCGAACACCGCCATCGTCTCGGCGTCGAGGGTGTCCAGGAGCTCCGCATTGATCTGCTTCACCACGTGGCCGGCATCGGCGAAGCCGGTGAAACCCATCAACAGGTTCAGCCCGCGGAGCGCCGGGCTGTGGAACAGCTCGATGTTGCTCGCATAGAGCGCATCGGGGTCCAGCAGGGAACCGGAAATCCGTTCAAGCACGGCGTCGTCCTTTCAAGGAGTCGGGTGAATATCTTGTACAACGCGGCCAGGCACCCCTGAATTCCGCCAGCGGGTGTGGCGCAGGTCTCAGGAGATTCCGCTGCCGCGGCCCGCAGCGGCTACGATCGTGAATGGCCCGCCGGACGGGTTAACCGGCACCCCGGCGACGTCCCGATCGGACGGCCGCCGGATTTCCATGGCCGGGCGCCTGACATCCATACCAGCGCGAACAGCCTTTTCGAGAATTGAGGACTTACCCCGTGGTCAAGAATACTGAAATCAACCTTAGTACCCTCGCTAAGGACCTGAAGAGGACCCCCAGTGACGCCGTTGTCATCGGCGTAGGACAGGGATCGGACGGACCTGTCCTGCTTGAGAACCCGCTGACCGCAAAATCTGCTGAAGCGCTGACCGATTCTCTGAAGGTCCTGGGCGTCACCGGCGCCGCTGACCAGATCGTTCGGCTGCCCGGCCTGCCGGAAACGGGTGCCGGGGTCCTGGTTCTCGCCGGCGTCGGCAAGGTGGCCGCTGGCCGTCCGCTGACCGAAGAGGCCCTGCGGCGTGCCGCAGGTTCCGCCGTCCGCCAACTCGGTGGCCTGCCCACTGTTGTCCTCGCGCTCCCGACGGCGGGAGTCGCCGACGTCGCCGCGGTCGCCGAGGGTGCCGCCCTGGGAGCCTATTCCTTCACCGAGTACCGGTCGTCCAACGACGGGCTGAAGGATCCGGTCCGCAACGCAGTGATCTACACGGACGTTACCGCCAATGATGCGCTGCGCTCTGCCCTGACGCGGGCAGGCCTGATCTGCAAAGCCGTCAACGCCACGCGGTCCCTGGTCAACCAGCCGCCCAGCCACCTCTACCCCGAATCCTTCGCCGAGGCCGCCAAGGAACTGTCCAAGGGCCTGCCTGTTAAGGTGACGGTCTGGGACGAAAAGCGCCTCGAAAAGGAAGGCTTCGGCGGCATCATGGGCGTGGGCAAGGGGTCCACGCGCCAGCCCCGCCTGGTGAAGGTCGAATACGCCCCCGCAAAGGCCACCGCAAAAATCGCCCTGGTGGGCAAGGGCATCACGTTCGACACCGGCGGAATTTCGATCAAGCCGGCCCTTGGCATGGGTGACATGAAGAGCGATATGGCGGGCGCCGCCGTCGTCCTTAATACTGTGCTGGCCATTGCGGGACTTGGCCTACCGGTGAAGGCGACCGCCTGGCTCTGCATCGCAGAAAACATGCCCTCCGGTGCGGCCTCACGGCCGGCGGATGTCCTTACCATGTTCGGCGGCAAGACCGTTGAGGTGCTGAACACCGATGCCGAGGGCCGCCTGGTCATGGCTGACGGCATCGTCGCGGCGAGCCTCGAATACCCTGACGCCATCATCGACGTCGCCACCCTCACCGGTGCGCAGCTCATCGCCCTCGGCAACAGGACCGCCGGCGTGATGGGCTCTGACAGTGTCACCGGGCCACTCAAGGCCGCCGCCGACCGTGCGGGCGAACTGGTGTGGCCCATGCCGCTGCCGGAGGAACTGCGCCCGAGCATCGACTCCCAGGTGGCCGACCTCGCCAATATCGGTGAGCGCCACGGCGGCATGATGACCGCGGCCGTTTTCCTGCGCGAGTTTGTGGGCAAGGGCAAAGACGGGGAGCAGATCCCCTGGGCGCACATCGACATCGCCGGCCCCTCCTTCAACAACGGAAGCCCTTACGGCTACACCCACAAGCAGGGCACGGGCTGCACGGTCCGCACACTGGTTGCCTACGTGGAGGACATGCTGGCGGCTGCCGTCTGACCCCCGGGGAACCCTGACCTGTGCTGTTGAGTTGTCACGCGGCCGTTTGACCTGCGACCGCAGAACCGGCCGTGATCCCTTGGCCACATGGCCGCGTGACACTCGACACAAGCGCCCCACAAAGGCGGCGCCAAGGTGGAGCATGGATGAGGGGTTCGCTAAGGTGAACCCCGGTAGTCACAAATGCACGAGAACCTGCCTGCTGGCATAATCACGGCAGTACAAGTTCCAAGACCAGATGATGCGCACGATCGCGTCATCGTTCACGCGAGGGAGCGTCTAAGTGGCCGATCAGGCAACTGCGCAAGAATTCGACATCCTGGTACTAGGTGGCGGCAGCGGCGGATACGCCACGGCCCTGCGTGCCGTACAGCTTGGCTTGACCGTTGGTCTGGTTGAGAAGGCCAAACTGGGCGGCACCTGCCTGCACAACGGCTGTATCCCCACCAAGGCCCTGCTGCACTCCGCAGAAGTTGCCGACCACGCCCGCGACGGCGCCAAGTACGGCGTGAACGTGGAGCTCCAGTCCATCGACATGACCGCCGTGAACGCCTACAAAGACGGCATCGTTGCCGGTAAGTTCAAGGGCCTGCAGGGTCTGATCAAGGGCAAGGGCATCACCGTCATTGAGGGCGAAGGCAAGCTCACCGCCCCGGACACCATCACCGTGAACGGCACGGCCTACAAGGGCAAGAACATCGTCCTCGCCACCGGCTCCTACTCCCGCTCCCTTCCAGGCCTGGAAATCGGCGGCCGCGTGATCACCTCTGACGAAGCCCTGAAGATGGACTACGTGCCTAAGAGCGTCATCGTCCTGGGCGGCGGCGTCATCGGCGTCGAATTCGCTTCAGTATGGAAGTCCTTCGGCGTGGACGTCACCATCATTGAGGGCCTGCCGTCCCTGGTGCCCAACGAGGACGCATCCATCATCAAGGTCCTGGAGCGCAGCTTCAAGAAGCGCGGCATCAAGTTCAACACCGGCACCTTCTTCCAGGGCGTCGAGCAGGACAACGACGGCGTCAAGGTCACCCTGGTGGACGGCAAGACCTTCGAAGCAGACCTTCTGCTCGTTGCTGTCGGACGCGGACCGTCCACGGCGGGCCTGGGGTTCGAAGAAGCGGGAGTCACGGTTGATCGCGGCTTCGTGATCACCAACGAACGCCTCCACACCGGCGTCGGCAACGTCTACGCCGTCGGCGACATCGTTCCCGGCGTGCAGCTGGCACACCGCGGTTTCCAGCAGGGCATCTTCGTCGCCGAAGAAATCGCCGGCTTGAAGCCCGTGGTTGTCGACGACATCAACGTCCCCAAGGTCACCTACTGCGATCCCGAGATTGCCTCGGTGGGTTACTCCGAGAAGGCCGCCAAGGAGAAGTTCGGCGATGACAGGGTTGAAAGCACGGAATACAACCTGGCCGGAAACGGCAAGAGCGCCATTCTGGGCACCGGCGGCATCATCAAGTTCGTCCGCGAAAAAGACGGCCCTGTTGTTGGCGTCCACATGATCGGCACCCGCGTCGGCGAGCAGATCGGCGAAGCCCAGCTGATCGTCAACTGGGAAGCCTACCCGGAAGATGTTGCCGGACTCATCCACGCGCACCCGACGCAGAACGAGGCACTCGGCGAGGCCGCAATGGCCCTGGCCGGTCGCCCGCTTCACGGCTAATTACAGCCAGCAGCACAGCAAGACAACAGGGCTTTGTGCACCCGGCGTGACCCGCCGGGTGCACTAAGCTCGAACAAGCCAGCCATCATCCGCACAAAAGATCAATAAGGAGAACGGGGACGACATGTCTGAATCCGTTAACTTGCCCGCCCTCGGTGAGAGCGTCACCGAAGGAACCGTCACCCGCTGGCTCAAGCAGGTAGGTGACCGGGTAGAGGTGGACGAACCGCTGCTCGAGGTTTCCACCGACAAAGTAGACACCGAAATCCCCTCTCCGATTGCCGGCATCATCGAGGAAATCCTCGTAGCCGAAGACGAGACCGCTGAAGTAGGCGCTCCCCTGGTCCGCATCGGCGACGGCTCCGGCGGCGGCGCAGCCCCCGAAGCAGCAGCACCGGCTGCAGAGGCCCCGGCCGAGGAAGCCCCCGCCGCACCGGCTGCAGAGGCCCCGGCCGAGGAAGCCCCGGCCGCAGAAGCACCGGCTGCAGAAGCTCCCGCAGCGGCAGCACCCGCCGCTTCGGACGGCGAAAGCCACGATGTCACCCTCCCGGCACTGGGCGAAAGCGTCACCGAAGGAACCGTCACACGCTGGCTGAAGGCCGTGGGCGACACCGTTGCAGTGGACGAACCGCTGCTCGAGGTATCCACGGACAAGGTTGACACCGAAATCCCGTCCCCCGTCGCTGGAACGCTGCAGGAAATCCGGGTCAACGAAGACGAAACCGCCGAAGTTGGCGCCGTCCTCGCCGTCATCGGCTCCGGCGCGGCAGCCCCTGCAGCCTCCGCACCGGCACCAGCAGCAGCGCCGGCACCCGCCGCCGCGCCTGCCGCACCGGCACCCGCAGCGGCACCGGCACCCGAAGCACCCAAGGCAGAGCCTGCTCCGGCGGCACCTGCCGCGGCAGCAGCACCTGCTCCCGCTACGGCCCCGGCACCCGCAGCCGAGCCTGCTGCCGGCGGCGAATCCGGCTACGTGACTCCCCTGGTCCGGAAACTGGCCAACCAGCACGGCGTGGACGTCGCATCACTGTCCGGCACCGGCGTCGGTGGGCGCATCCGCAAGCAGGACGTCCTCGCCGCGGCAGAAGCCAAGGCCGCTCCCGCTGCAGCAGCACCGGCAAAGCCGTCCGCCGCTCCGGCCGGCCCGGCTGCCTCCTCCCTGCGTGGCACCACGCAGAAGGCACCCCGCATCCGCCAGGTCATCGCCCGCCGTATGCGCGAATCCCTCGAAATCTCCACGCAGCTCACGCAGGTGCACGAGGTGGACATGACCAAGGTGGCCAAGCTCCGCCTGAAGGCCAAGAACTCCTTCCTGGCCCAGAACGGCGTCAAGCTCACCTTCCTGCCGTTCATCGCCAAGGCCGTGGCCGAGGCCCTCAAGCAGCACCCCAAGCTCAACGCTGCGTACGACGAGGACAAGCAGGAGATCACCTACCACAACGCCGAGCACCTGGCGATCGCAGTGGACACAGACAAGGGCCTCCTGGTTCCGGTCATCTCCGATGCCGGCAACCTGAACCTGGCCGGACTGGCCGCCAAGATCGCCGACGTTGCCGGGCGCACCCGCGACGGCAAGATCGGCCCGGACGAACTGTCCGGCGGAACGTTCAGCATCACCAACATCGGTTCGGTCGGCGCCCTGTTCGACACCCCGATCATCAACCAGCCTCAGGTCGGCATCCTGGGCACCGGTGCGATCGTCAAGCGCCCCGTGGTGGTGGCCGATGAGAACGGTGACGACTCGATCGCCATCCGCTCCATGATGTACCTGTCCCTCACGTACGACCACCGTCTGGTGGACGGCGCGGATGCGGGCCGCTTCCTCCAGACCCTGAAGGCCCGCCTTGAAGAAGGCGCCTTCGAGGCCGACCTGGGACTCTAGCCCCAGGCCAGAACCGCGCGACGGCGGTGCACGCGCCGGTGGGAAACCACCGGAAGGCGTGCACCGCCGTCGCGTTTTAAGGCGCAGCGCTGTCTCCGCCGACACACAAACTCTGCGGCCGGCCTTACTACATGATGTAGAACCCCTGCGTAGACTGATCGCATGATTATCGTGTACAATCTCGTGGTCTTCCTGCACATCGTCGGCGCCGCCATGATCGTCGGAATCTGGATCGGGAACATGAAAACCCCCACGGTCCACCCCCGGCAGTTCGACGGCGCAGCTCTTCAGCTCATCACCGGCATTGTGCTGATGGGCCTGATCCCGTCCCTGGACATGGACGCGAATTACTTCAAGCTGGGCATCAAGTTCGCCATCGCCCTGGCCGTCGGCGTGCTGGCTTTCATCGGCCGCCGCAAATACAAAAAGGGCGAAGACATCAGCAAAGGCCTGGCCCACGGAGTTGGCGGACTTGCACTGCTCAACGTGGCCATCGCCACGATGTGGAACTGAACGCCGGCTGAACCACTCACGACGGCGCCGCTCCCCCGCTGTGGGGTGCGGCGCCGTGGCTGTTTAACGGACAAGCGGTGACCGCCACGCAGCCGCCAGGCGGCTGGGTTGCACAGTCACAATCCACTGAGAGCGGACAGCCTGTGCACGGCCGCCGCTCAATCCCTAGGATTGGAACCGGCGGGGCCAGGCAACGGCCGGTCCCGGTTCGAACCGACTTTGAGGAGTGGACATGGCAGCAACACGCACCGCGCACACAGTATGGAACGGCGACCTGATGACGGGGTCGGGTCAGACCACGCTGGACAGCTCCGGCCTCGGCACATTTGAGGTTACCTGGAAGGCCCGCACCGAAGCGGCCGAAGGCAAGACCAGCCCGGAAGAACTGATCGCCGCAGCGCACGCGAGCTGCTTCTCGATGGCGTTCAGCAATATGCTCGCCCAGGCCGGACATGCTCCGGAAGAAGTCAACACCAAAGCCGACGTGACCTTCGTTCCCGGCACCGGGATCACCGGGAGCCACCTGACCATGTCCGCAAAGATTCCCGGCATCTCCGAAGAGGAGTTCCAGCGGATCGCCGGCGAGGCCAAGACCGGCTGCCCGGTTTCCGGCGCTCTGGCCAGCATCGAGATCACCCTGGACGCGTCCCTGGAATCCTGATCCGGTCTGGCGGCTGCCGCGTTCGCTCTGGACGCTGACGGCTCCTGAGACAGAGCAGGCCCTGCCCCGCCCGGATTCACCGGGAGGGGCAGGGCCTTCTTTGTTCTGTTGGTGCCTGGCCGTCCTATTCGCCGTGCCGGCGGGCCGGAAGCGGTGCGGGCTTGAGGCGGCGGTAGCCATCGCGGACCGGGGGCTTGTCCGTGGGCAGCTCCTGGATCATTTCCTTGAGCGCACCGATCCCGTATTCCAGCTGGGGGTCCCTGCCGGCGGCATGAGCATGCGGCGGGTAGAGCACTTCGATGTCGGGGTCCACGCCGTAGTTTTCCACGGACCAGCCCACGCCGCCACCGAACCAGGTGGCGTACCGCGGCTGGGTCACGCCGGTGCCGTCGGCCAGGGAGAACCTGTTGTCGATCCCCACCACACCGCCCCACGTGCGCGTGCCGATCACCGGGCCGATCCCGCGCAGTTTGGAAACCTGGGTGATGATGTCGCCGTCGGACCCGGCAAATTCATCGGCGAGGATGATCACCGGACCCCGCGGCGCGTGGTGCGGGTAGGTCCGCGGACGTTCTCCGCGGGGCATGCTCCAGCCGGTGACCTTCCGGCCAATCAGCTCCGCCACCAGCTGGGACGTGTGTCCGCCACGGTTCCGGCGGACATCCACGATGAGTCCGTCCAGGGCAGTTTCGGTGTCCAGGTCGCGGTGCAGCTGCGCCCAGCCGTTGGCCATCATGTCCGGGATATGCAGGTACCCGTAGCGGCCGCCGGAGGCCTCCCGGACGATCCCGCGGTTCGCGGCCACCCATTCCTGGTAGCGCAGGCGTTCCTCGTCCTTGACCGGGATCACGGCGATCCTCCGCTGCTCTCCTGCCTCGACTCCATGCCCGGCTCCGTTGCGTAATGTCAGCTCCACAGCCCGTCCGGCGGCGCCCACCAGCTGCATCGCGGGGCTCACCGTGGCGGACAGCGGCACACCGTCGATGGCCAGTACTACGTCCCCAGCTATGGCGGCAGCGCCGGGCCGGTTCAGCGGCGAGGTGGCCAGCGGGTCCGAGGACTCCCCGGCAAGGATCCGGGTGATCTCCCAGCCCGCCGCTGTGAAGGCAAAGTCTGCGCCCAGCCGTCCCTGGCCGTTGCTGCCGTTTTCCGTGACGGCTGCGGGCCGGACGTAGGCGTGCGAGGTGCCCAGCTCGCCGTGGAGCTCCCAGAGCAGGTCCACCAGGTCGTCGTGGGACCCCAACCGGTCGACGATCGGACGGTACCGCTTGTGGATCGACTCCCAGTCCTGTCCTGCCATATCCTCGGCCCAGAAGAAATCGCGCTGCAGGCGCCAGGCTTCGTCGAACGCCTGGCCCCAGACGCTGAGGGGGTCCATCATCACGCGGATGCGCCCCAGGTCCACCTTGACCAGCTGGCCGGATTCCTCATCGGCTTTGGCAGCAGAAGGAACTACGCTGACCTGCTTGTCGTTGACCAGCACTACTTTCTTGCCATCGCCGGAGAGCCGGTAGCTGTCCAGGGCTTCCACCAGCGTGGCGGACTTCCGGCGGGCCAGGTCGAACCGGACCAGGCTGGGGCGGGCGTCCTTGTCTTCCTGGCTGGCTTTGCCGTCGCCGGTGACGCCTGCCAGGGCCCAGTCCAGCCATAGCAGTGCACCCTCCGTTGACGTGAGTGACGTGTAATTGCCCTGGGGCACCGGAACGCCGATGACCCGGTGGGCCAGCCTGGCCGGGTCCACGCGGACCGCGGGACCTGCCGCGGTGTCTGCGTCCGTGGTGTCCGCGCTGTCCGTGGTTGCGGCAGGGGACAGGTCAACAGCGGGGCCAAACGGCGACGGCGTCGTGGCAGCCAGTGCCACCAGGTACGGCTTGATGGGGCTGGGGAAGGACAGGTCGAACGAGTGCCCGTCGTACACCGGATCAAAGCTGCGGTTGGACAGGAAGGCCAAGAACTTACCGTCCGGCGTGAAGCTTGGGGACCCGTCGCAGAAACGGCCGTCAGTGACCTCGACCACGCCGCCCGCCAGGTCCGCGGCATTGGCCAGCCGAAGCCGGCTCCGGGAGCCGAACGAGGTGACAGGTTCGGACCAGGCAAGCCACTGGGAGTCAGGAGACCACGCGAGTTCCGCGATGCTGCCCTCGCCGATGCTGGTGACGAGGGAAAGCACACCGGTGGCTGTGTCCGCCACATAGACATCCCCGAAGGAGGTTCCCACGGCAAGCCACCGGCCATCGGGGCTCGCTTCCAGGGCGCTGGCGCGTGACGGCTTCGGGAAGGCGATGCGGGTCGGCAGGCCGGACCGTCCTGCGTTGACGTCGGCTTCCGACGGGCCGTGGGCGGCGTCGGCCGGGGAGTCATCGGCCCGGGAGTCATCAGGCACCGGAACAACGACGTCGGCAGTCACCGGTGCGGACGATGCCGCCGCGGGAACCGGACGCGGCAGTGGCGCTTCCGATTGGTCCCGGGCGGCTGCAGCAGGTACGGCAGCCGGGGCTGCCGTGACGGCAGGGACCACGGTGTCGGGGACCTGCGCGGCAATCTCCTTGATGTAGATCGCCTCCACGCCGTCGTGATCGGCGACGTAAGCGAGGCGGCCGCCGTCGAGCGGCCTGGGGAGCCGTGCCCGGACACCCGGGGTGGCCTCGACGATACGGGAGGGGCCGTCCTGGTGACGGAGCCAGTGAAGCGTGCCATGGGCCTCCACTGCGCTGGCGGAGCCGCTGTCATCCGGCACCACCGTGCCCAGATGTTTGGAAGTTTTCAGCAGGCCCGGGCGACGCGATTGCGACGCGGAACCCAGCGAGATGTCCAGCCGTACCGCGGCAGAGGACAGATCGTGCAGGATCCAGAGCTCACCGGCAGATTCGAAGATGACCCGCCCACCGTCGGTGGACGCGTGCCGGACGTAGAAGTCCTCGTGGTCGGTGTGCCGTCGAAGATCGCCTCCGCCGGGCAGCACCGAGTACAGGTTTCCGTAACCCTCGTGGTCTGACAGGAACGCGATGCGCCCGTCCACCCACATCGGATCTGCGAGGTTTCCGTCGAGGTGGGGAACCAGGCGCTCGAACTCCCCGTTTCCGTCGGCGTCAATCCAGAGCTTGCCCGCGGTACCGCCGCGGTACCGCTTCCACCAGGCCGGTTCACGGGAGAGCACACTGGCCAGGACAACCGGCCGCTCGTCCCCAACTTCCGGACCAAAGGCCACGGATTCGACCGGTCCGAAAGGGAGCTCCTCAGCCGACCCGCCGTCGACCGGGACGCTGTAAGCGTAGGTGTGCCGGCTTTCAGCTTGGCGGAACGCGCTGGTCACTACTGCGTCGCCGGCTGCCGTGAAGCCTTTGACCTTGGTTGTGGCGTGGCCGAAATACGTCAGTTGCCGGTAGCCACCGCCGTCCACCTCCGCCGAGACCACTTCCGGGGCGGTTCCCTGGATGACCGTCCAGACCAGCCGTTTGCCGTCAGGCGTAAACCGCGGATTGCGGGCGGGCAGCTGCAGTGACGAAACCCGCCAGGCGCGGCCACCGCTGAGCGGCGCGATCCACACGTCGTCCTCTGCCACAAACGTGACCAGATCGCCGTGGACATGCGGAAACCGGAAGTAGCTCGAAGAAGTCATCGTTCGATCATAGTCAACTCCCGGTACGGTCCCGGGGAGGTACCGACGGCGTGCGGGCCGTGGTGAGATGGATCATGCACATCGTCATTGCCGGGGCCTCAGGGCTGATCGGGACCCATTTGTCCGCAACGCTGCGAGAGGCCGGTCATGACGTGACCACGCTCGTCCGACGCGAGCCCACGTCCGCGGCCGAAATCCGCTGGGACCCCGCAGCGCGCCGCCTGGATCCGGCGGCGCTGGCCGGCGCGGACGCAGTGGTCAACCTCTCCGGTGCCGGGATCGGGGACAGACCCTGGACCAGACGCCGGGTCGACGAGCTGATGACTTCGCGGTTGGCAGCCACCGGCACCCTGACCGCGGCCATGGCCACGCTTGACGACCCGCCGCGCACGTTTATCAGCCAGTCGGCGTCCGGGTACTACGGCGATTCCGGGTCCGCCCAGCTCCGGGAGAACGCGTCGCCGGGCTCGGGTGTTCTGTCACGTATCTGCGTCGAGTGGGAGGCCGCCGCCCATCGGGCGCCGGCCGGCGTCCGCGTGGTCACACCACGCACCGGTGTTGTCCTCAGCCCCGCAGGTGGCGCGCTGGGCCGGCTGCTGCCGCTGCTTCGCCTCGGGGTGGGCGGTCCACTCGGCCACGGCCGGCAGTACTGGCCGTGGATCACTCTTCCGGACGTCGCCGCAGCATTTATGTTCCTCGCTGACTCCGGGCTCCACGGACCGGTCAACGTCTGCGCCCCCGAAAGCGCTGACGTCAACGCGTTGGTCGGCGCCCTGGCATCCGCGCTCCACCGGCCGGCATTTTTCCGGGTACCTTCGCTGGCCCTGCGCCTGGTCCTGGGTCAGTTGGCCGATGAACTCATCCTTCCCAGCCAGCGGATGGAACCGGCGGTACTGGAAGCAGCCGGCTTCCAGTGGCAGCACCCGTCACTGGCCGAGGCCGCTGCCTGGGTGGCGGGCAAGCACTGAGTCTGAGTCAATGGGCTGAGGCAACGTGCTGAGGCAACCAGTCAGGACCCGGGCAGGACGTCCGTGATCCGCCAGCGGCCGTCAACGGAGACCAGCACCAGCCGGAGGTTCTGGGCGGCCACCGGTGCGCCGGCCGCCACGATCGCTCCGGAAGCGTCCCTCTCCTCATAGGGCGACGTGGCTGACGTGACACTGACAACAACCTGGCCGGATGGACTGCCGGGCTGGACCTGCAGATCCGCTACGGAACTCGTGAATCCGGCCAGGACGTGGCCTGACTCCTGGAGCTCGGCCTTAAGGCCTGCATCCGCGGCAGAGGCCGCCGATCCCGGGGCATTAACCAGATCCAACAGCTCCAGCCGGCCGGAGCTGAAGGCTAGTGACCTCACGGCGGCCAGTCCCCGGACTGCTTCGAGCGGGTCCGCCGAGTCCAGCTGAGCGGCGGCGTCGGCCGGGACTCCTGCGGCGGCGAGCATGGTGTCCAGCTCGCCGGTGTCCACCTCGCCGGTACCCGCACTCTCCGCTTCTGCCCGTGCGCCGGTCCTGTCGCCGGCACTGGCAGCGACCGCCCCTGGTCCGGCGGGCACCGCCCACGGCCCCTCCGGCCCAAAGGCGCCAGCGGCCCAGATGGCTCCCGCCACGATGGCACCGGCTCCCACCGCCAGCAGCACCGTGCCCCGATTGCGTCCGGCCATCCCCACACGCCCGCCGCGCCGGTTTGGTCCGGGGCCCACCACCTTCTGCGACACCACCGTGCGACGCTTCGCCCCGGGGTTTTGTTCGTGATCCTTCGGGCCAGGTTCCACGGCATGCCTGCCGCGCGGCGCCGGCTTTTCCCCGTCGACAGCCTGGACCATTGCGGCGACGCGGCTGGCCGCTGGTGTGCTGGCCTCTGGTGCGCGGGGCTTCGGTGCGCGGACCACTCGCAGCTCCGCTTCCTCCCCAGCCGGGAACGGAAGGACCTGCCGCACCCCCACCAGCCCGGACCAACGCGAGGTCGAGATCCGGCGCCGCCAGGCCCGGAGACCATTCCGGAGCGCGCCGCCGGGATGTTCCGGGACGGGGCGCCGCGTCAGCAGCTGCGGGATAACCGTGGCGTGGACGGAGGAGGCGAGGTCCACCGGCAACGGTGGGGCACTGCGGTAGACCGCCGTCGCCAGCTCAACAGCCGTGGGCCGGAGCCGCCGGTCCTCGTTAAGGCCAGCCTCCAGGGCCGCGGCCAGCTCGACTGGAACGTCAGGGAGCAGGAGGGAAAGAGGCGGACGGTCGGCGGTACGGCGTGGCGGCTGGCCCGTGAGGCAGTACCACCCCAGCGCCGCCACCGAGTAGACGTCGCGTTCCGGCTGCAGCCCCGCCCTCACGGCGTCCACCGGTACCGGATCCATGAACCCCGCGGTGCCATGGTCCGGCACTGCCGAAACATCACCCACCATCCTGGCGATGCCGACGTCGGACAGCATTGGCTTGCCATGGCCTGTAAAGAGGACGTTCCCGGGCGATACGTCACCGTGGGTGAACCCCTGGCCGTGCAGGTAGCCCAGTACCTGGGCAATAGGGGTGAGCACGGTGACCGTCTCCCCGATGGTGAGCTTGGCCCTGCTTCCGACCAGCTCTCCGAGGGAACCGCCGGGCGCGTAATCCAGCAGTAGCCCTATTCTCCCTCCGGCCGTCACTGCTGATCCGGCCGGCTCGCGAAGACGGAGGGCGTCGTGGGCTTTGATGAGGTGCTGGTGGTCAAGGACAGAAAGAATGCGGATTTCACGGCGGATGGCCTCCTCGGAGTCGGCCCCGGCTTCACTGTGTTCGCCGGGACCGGTCGCGCCGCTGTGCCCTGCACCGAGCCATTTCAGCGCAAACTCGCGGCCCGACCTTTCTTCAGTAACCAGCCACACCGTTGAACTTCCGCCGCGGCCCAACATGCGGCCCACCAGGAATCCGGGAACCACCGGGGCAGTGAAATCTTCCATGACTCATGTCTAGCGGAATCCGGGAATGCCTGCAGAAGTTATCCACAGGCCATGGGCATCCACCGGATCCGCCAGCGCATGAGTCAGTGCATGAGAGGTCCGACACTATGACCGGACCCCTCGCGGATCGGGGTCTAAGCTTGACGGCATGACTCTTGAGTTTTCACAGGTGGGTCTCGCCCCGGACTTCGTTGACTACACGCGCGGCTGGGATCTGCAGCGCGGGATCCACAGCAAGGTCGTCACAGCCGTAGCGCCCAGCACTGTCCTCATCCTTGAACATGCCGCCGTCTATACAGCGGGCAAGCTCACGGAAGAGCACGAGCGCCCGTTGGACGGCACGCCCGTCGTTGCGGTGGACCGCGGCGGAAAGCTGACCTGGCATGGCCCCGGCCAGCTGATCGCGTATCCGATCCTCAAGCTGAAGAACCGGTCAGGCATCCGAGACTACGTTGAGCGGCTCGAAGCCGTCATGATCGCGGTCATGGCTGACTATGGCATCAACGCAGAGCGCATCAAGGGACGCGCCGGCGTGTGGATCACGGCGGACAGCAAGGGCCCGGACCGGAAGATTGCAGCAATCGGCATCCGGGTCCTGGACGGGGTCACAATGCACGGCGTCGCCATTAACTGCAACAATGATCTGGCGCCTTATGCCCAGATCATCGCCTGTGGCATCACCGACGCCAGCGTCACCACAATGTCCATCGAAACCGGCAGGAACATCGCCCCGAGCGAGATCGCGGACCGGTTCGTGGAAGAATTTCGCAAGCACGAAGAAGCACTCGTTTCAAGCCCTGAGGGAGCACTCCTGTGACACTGGCACCAGAAGGCCGGAAGCTGCTGCGCGTTGAGCAGCGCAACTCTGCAGTACCTGTGGAGCGGAAGCCGGAGTGGATCAAGGCCAAG
>NZ_JBSRZM010000011.1:0-131453 GCF_054057635.1 Arthrobacter sp. UYNi723 | reverse complement strand
ACCACGGAACACCACCGGCAGCAAGGCCGGGAACTTCGTCACGCCCTCGACTGAAAACTCAGATCAAATCTGAACGACTCCGCTCAACAAAGCCCGCCGGTGGATCGAGGCTAAGGCGTCAGGCCCGCGTCAGGCGTCCGAGGGGCTGTTCACCATGGACAGCGCGGCGCGTTCCATGTAGTCCCAGAGCGTTCCCTCGTACAAGGGTGGCAGTTCCAGGGAATCGACGGCGGTCCGCATGTGGAACAGCCAGCGGTCCTTGGCCTCGGGTGTGACCCGGAACGGTATGTGGCGCATCCGCAGGCGCGGGTGCCCGCGCTCCTCGCCGTACGTGGTGGGGCCGCCCCAGTACTGCTCCAGGAACATCAGGAACCGCCGCTTGGCTGGCTCAAGGTCCTCCTCCGGGTACATCGGGCGCAACAGCGGGTCAGTGGCGACGCCGTCGTAAAAGACATCGATCAGCTTGACGAACGTCCCGTGTCCGCCCACGGCATCGTAGAAGTTGTCCGTGTAGCCAGGCTGGCTGAAGGGATCGTTCTGCAAGAGCTGGCGTGGCTGCTGCGGCTCGGCGGGTATGGTCATGGTTCTATTCTCCGGCCTTTTGCTCGGTCTTTTTCGCCTCGGTGGCGGGCGCACTCAGGGCAGTGTCCGGCCCGGCGACCGGCACGTCCGGCACCGGCACGTAGTTGCCCTGCGAACGGTTGCCGACGCGAAGGATCTCGCCATTGCGCAGGTACCAGATGGCGCCGTCCTCTGAGCGGACCCGGGTGATGCGCAGACCCATGGACTCGACCACGCCCACCACTTCGCTGGTTTCGATGACGTCCCCGATCCCATACTGGTCCTCGATGGTGATGAAGATGCCGGCGAGGAAGTCACGGATCAGCTGCTGGGCGCCAAAACCGATGGCGATACCCAGGATTCCCACGCTGGTCAGCAGCGGGGCGATGTTGATGTCCAGGTTCTGCAGCACATACATGGTGGTGATCACGGCCACCAGAACTCCCACGATGCTGTTGAGCAGGGAACCGATGGTTTCCGCCCGCTGCACGCGGCGCTCGTGATCCAAGGCCCGCAAGGCGGGGGCAACCCACTTGAAGTGCGGTTTCTTGAAGAAATTGGTACCCGACGCCACTCGCTTGCTGATCCGGGAAATTACAAAGGTGGCCACCAGCCATATCGCGATTCCGACGCCAAGGCTGATCACAATGCCCGTGACGCTGACGCCGTTGGGCTGCGAGGTGAGAGGCGGGGGTGTAATCGACATCGTGCTGAACATAGAGGCAAAACTCCTTGGGGGGGGTCGCCGGCGGCGGCCGGGGGATGACGTCGGCCCATGCACAGGTTCGCCCGCGGCATAAGGCTCTATTCTCTTTCAACCCTAGCGCCGTAGCGTGGCCCCATGCGCATCCTCATTCTCGGCGGAACCGCCTTTCTCTCGTCTGAAATCGCCCGGCAGGCCGTTTCCGCAGGTCACAGGGTCACCTGCCTGGCCCGCGGATCGGCAACCGAACCGCCAGACGGTGTCCAGTGGGTAAAAGCGGACCGTTCACTCGGCGCGAACAGCTACGCACAGGTGGCAGGGGACTGGGACGCGGTCATTGACGTGGCCCGCGATCCTGTCCCGGCCGAGGAGGCGCTGTCCGCCCTGGCCCAACGGACCAACCACTGGACGTTTGTGTCCAGCTGCTCCGTCTATGCAGACCCTTCGACGCCGGGGGCTGCTGAGGACGCCGCGCTCCTTTCCCCCTTGCCGGCCGGCACGGAATCCACGCCCGAGAACTATGGCGAATCCAAGTCAGCGATTGAACAGGCAACCCTGGAAGCCGCAGGGCACAGGGCGCACCTCTGCCGCGCCGGCCTGATCGGCGGCCCCGGCGACGGAACGGACCGGTACGGCTACTGGCCCGCAAGGTTCGCAAGGGACAACGGCCCTGCCGTGGTCCCGGCCATCGCCGGCCACGCCACGCAGGTCATTGATGTCCGGGACCTCGCGGCCTGGGTCCTCGATGCTGCGCAGCGCGGGGTGACCGGGCCGCTGAACGCAGTGGGGGACCAGGTGCCCTTCGGCCAGTACATCGAGGAGGCCAAAACAGTGGCCGGGCACCAAGGCGAGGTCTTCAACGCACCGGAGGATTGGCTCCTGGAACACGGGATCGACTATTGGGCCGGACCTGACTCCCTCCCACTGTGGCTGCCGCCCGGCCACGAGGGGTTCTGCAACCGCAGCAACCACGCCGCCAGGGCCGCCGGGTTGGCCATAAGACCCTGGCAGGAAACGCTGGCGGCCACACTGGAGGACGAACGCCGCCGCGGCCTGGACCGCCCCCGCAAGGCAGGGCTCACGCCCGCCACCGAAGCACGGCTCGCTGAGGAGCTTGTTCGAAGCCGCTGAGTCCCGCCCTCTCAGGCCACCATGGTCACGGGTGAATGATGCACGGGGAAGTTGACGCTCCGGGCGATGAAACAGACCGCGTTGGCTTCGCGGTGAAGCTGTTCCGCAAGATCCACGTGCGCCGCGTCCGCCACGGTCACCCGCGGGTTCAGCGTGACGGACTCGAACTGGCCGCTGCCGTCGCGGTTCAGCCGCATCACACCGGTGGCGTCGTCCTGATAGTCGGTCACCACCACGCCGTGCTTCACCGCCACGTGCAGGAACGACAGCATGTGGCACTGCGCCAGCGCCGCCAGGAGCAGCTGCTCCGGGTTGTAGCGGTCACGGTCCCCATGGAACGTCGGATCGGCGGAACCGGGCAGGACCGGCAGCCCGGGGATCCGGATGTCGTGGTCCCGTGAGTAGCCCCGGTACGACGACGTGCCGTTACCCAGGTTGCCGGTCCACTGCACCGTCAGGGAATAGTGGTGCTCGCCCAGGCCCACGGCGCCAGCCTAGGCTTCGCCAGGCAGCACGTCGGCCGCGCGTGCCCGCAGGGCCCGGGCCACGCCGTCCCGGTTTTCCAGCATCATGCGGCGCAGGGCGCCGCTGTCGGCCGGAAGACCGGCGAGGAAAGCATCCGTCCGGTCCACCGTTGCCTGCGTGGTCAGCAGTGCCGGGTAAAGCCCGACGACGATCTGCTGGGCGAGTGCGTGCGTGCGGTCCGCCACGATCCCGGGGACAGCCTCGAAGTACTTTTCCGCGTACGGTTCCAGCAGCGAACGGTCCAGCACCCGCATAAAGCCTGAGACCGCTGATCCCTGGAGCGCATTGGAGAGTTCTCCCGTGACCACGACCGAGTCCCAGGCGGCGGCCTTGGCTTCGGCCGTGGGGATGGCCGCCGTGGCCAGGGCCGCAGCGTTTTGTCCGCTCGCGGTGTTGTCGCGTTCCAGTTCGGCGTTAATGTCTTCGGTGCCCAGGCGCCCGCCGGCCACCAGGGACGCCAGCAGCTCCCAGCGGAGGTCCTGGTCCACGGCCAGCCGCTCCAGGGTGGCCGTGCCGTCCAGGAGCCCGGCGACGGTGTCCAGCTGGCCCGGGCTGCCGGCCAACAGGGCAAACGACTTCACAAACTGCAGCTGCGCGTCGGACCCGCCAAGTGCCGCGCTGGCCAGGTCCCAGAGCGTGTCCACGGCGGCAACCGTTGTGGCCTCGCGGTGCTCCTCGGCCACATAGAAGTTCAGCGTGGTGGCCAGCTGGCGCAGCTGGACCAGGATCACCGAAGAATCCGATTCCGCGGCCACGTTGGCCAGGATCAGCTCCACATACCGGCGCGCCGGGGACTCGCCATCGCGGGCGGCGTCCCAGGCGGAGTTCCACACCAGGGTGCGCGGCAGGCTCTCGCTGAAGTCCTTCAAGTGCGCCGTTGCCGTGGCGAGGGACTTCTCGTCCAGCCGGACCTTGGCGTAGGCGAGGTCGTCGTCGTTGACCAGGATCAGGTCAGGCTGCACCAGGCCGGCCAGCTCCGGGACCTCGGTGCGCTCGCCGTCGACGTCGAGCTCCTCGCGGTGCACGCGCTCCAGCTTGCCTGCGCTGTTCAGGTTGTAGAACCCGACGGCGAGCCGGTGCGGACGGATGGTGGGCCACTCCTCGACGGCGGACTGCACGATGGTGAAGGACGTCAACGTCCCGGAGCCGTCCACGGAGAGTTCCGGCCTGAGCGTATTGACGCCGGCGGTTTCCAGCCAGAGGCGGCCCCACTGGTCCAGGTCGCGGCCGCTGGCCTTCTCCAGCTCCACCATGAGGTCGCTCAGCTCGGTGTTCTGCCAGGCGTGCTTCGCGAAATACTCCCGGACCCCGGCCATGAACTGCTCCGGCCCGACCCAGGCCACCAGCTGGCGCAGGACTGAGGCGCCCTTGGCGTAGGTGATGCCGTCGAAGTTGACCTCCACGTCCTGCAGATCGCTGATGTCGGCGAAGATCGGGTGCGTCGTGGGTAGCTGGTCCTGGCGGTAGGCCCAGGACTTCTCGACCGAGGCGAAGGTGGTCCACGCGCTCGTGAAGGACGTGTTTTCCACGGCCGCGAGGTGCGACATGTATTCGGCGAAGGATTCGTTGAGCCAGAGGTCGTTCCACCAGCGCATGGTCACCAGGTCGCCGAACCACATGTGCGCGAGTTCGTGCAGCACGGTGATGGCCCGGCGCTCGATCTGAGCCCCGGTAACCTTGCTCCGGAAAACGTAGCCTTCGAGGATGGTCACCGCGCCGGCATTCTCCATGGCGCCCGCGTTGAACTCGGGCACAAACAGCTGGTCGTACTTCTCGAACGGGTACGGGAAGCCGAACTGCGCCTCGAAGAATTCGAAGCCCTGGCGGGTCAGCTCAAAGATGTTGTCCGCGTCGAGGTACTGCATCAGGGACTTCCGGGCAAAAACTCCAAGCGGGATCACACGGCCGTCGGAACTGGCCACTTCGCTGCGGACCGACTGGTACGGGCCGGCGATCAGGGCGGTGACATAGGAGGACAGCCTCGGTGTGGGGGTGAACCTCCAGACCGAGCGTGCGCCGCCGTCGTCCCCTGGTGTGGCCTCCACCGGGGCGGGGGTGGGGGAGTTGGAGATGACATCCCAGTGCGAGGGCGCGGTGACCGTGAACCTGAAGGTGCCCTTGAGGTCGGGCTGCTCAAACACCGCAAACATCCGGCGCGAATCGGGAACCTCGAACTGCGTGTACAGGTACACCTCGTTGTCCACCGGATCCACAAAGCGGTGCAGCCCTTCACCGGTGTTCATGTACGGCGCGTCGGCCACCACCGTGAGCTCGTTGGCCTCGGCCAGGTCCGGCAACTGGATCCGGATACCGTCGGACACTGCCGCAGGGTCGAGGGCGCGCCCGTTGAGCGTGACGCTGTGCACGGTGTGGGTGACGGCATCGATGAACGTGGTGGAACCCGGCACTGCCGTGAACTTCACCGTGGTGGTGGTCCCGAAGACCTTCCCGCCCCTGGTCAGGTCGAGGATGACATCGTAGGAGTCAACGTTGATGAGTGCGGCACGCTCGCGGGCTTCGGCGCGAGTCAGGTTCATACCTGGCAAGTGGGGCCTCCAGAAGGGGTTGCGGTTGCCGGCGGGCGGTGGCCTGCACCGGCACAGTGAAGTCATTCTGTCACGGCCTCCGGCGGGAGTAGCGTTAATGCATGGGAAAGTTCCGGGATTCGGTGGATACCAAGGCACTGCGCTTCGTGGTGGGCTTTCCCGTGGTCCTGGCGGCGGCTTTTGTGTTCTGCGCCTTTTTGCTGCGGCCCGATCTTCCGGACCCCGTAGCGGTCAGCTGGACGGCCGACGGCGGCGCCTCCTTTGCCCCGTTCGGCGCCTATGCGGGCGGCGGCGCGCTGCTTATCATCGCCTCAGGCTGGCTGGTGATGTTCCAGGCGGCACCGCTGTCCCGGCCCGCTGTGATGCGCCGGATCATGATGGGGACGGGACTGTTCCTGAGCCTGTTCATCACCAGTGTCCTGGCGGCCGGGCTGGTGGGGCAGGCCGGCCTCGCGGACGCCCGGGAGTCCCGGGTGGATCTCACGGTTCTCGCATTGGGCAGCGGGGCGGCGTTGTCGCTGGGTGTCATCATGGGCTTCGTGTTCAAGGCCGACCGCCAGTGGTCGCTTGACGATGACCGGGCCCTGGAGCGGGCCCTCGCCCGCGAGCTTGACCCGGAGCTTGCGGGGGACACGTTCCGGATGTGGGTGCACGCCCGCAGCTCGGTCTTTGTGATGATCGCGGTGGCAAGCCTGTTCCCGGCCGCGCTGATCGCTGTGGCGCTGCCCTGGCTCGGGGCCCTGGTGGCTGCCCTCGCTGTGGTGGCCGCTGCTTTCCTCTGCGCCCGCGTCAAGGCGGATCGCCGCGGCCTGCGTGTCCTGGTGGCCGGAGTGCTGCCGGTCATGGATGTGCCGGCGGCCGCGATCTCCACCGCAAATGCCGCGGATGTCCGCGCCGCCGACTACGGCGGGTGGGGCTACCGCAACCACAGCGGCACCGCCGCGATGCTGGTCAGCAGCGGGCCCGCCGTCGTCGTGCATCAAACCGACGGGCGCAACCTTGCGGTCAGCGGCGGCAGCCCGGCATCCGCGGCCCGGCTGGCGGAAGTCCTGACCCGGGTGGCTGCCAGGGCGCACGGGGGCACTTCGGGCGAACGCGCGCCGGAGTCTGAGTCCTAGTAACCTTGTCCCTGATGATCTGACCCTGGCCTGAACCAGCACTGCTGGCCCCCGGCGCCGAAACGAACGGATACTGCTGTGACTTCTTCCCCTGCCTTCCCGCGGGTACACATCGCCACCGACCACGCAGGCATGGAACTCAGCGCCCACCTGGTCAGCCACCTCACGGCCAAGGGCTACGACGTGGTGGACCACGGCCCCAAGGAATACGACGCCCTGGACGATTACCCGTCCTTCTGCATCAACGCAGCGCTCGCCGTCGTCGCTGACCAGCAGGCAGGAATCCACGCCCTGGGCATCGTCCTGGGCGGCTCGGGCAACGGCGAACAGATCGCAGCCAACAAGGTCAAGGGGGTCCGCGCAGCCCTCGCCTGGAACCACTCCACCGCGACCCTGGCGCGTGAACACAACGACGCCAACGTGGTGGCCGTCGGTGGACGCCAGCACACTGTCGAGGAAGCAACCGAACTCATCGAGGCCTTCCTGGCTGAGCCGTTCAGCAACGACGAACGGCACGTCCGCCGCATCGGCAAGATCGCGGCATACGAATCCACCGGCGAGGTCATCGAGTAGTGCCCGAAGGGCATTCAGTCCGCCGCCTGGCGCAACAGTTCGGGGACGTTTTTACCGGCGAGCCGCTGTCCGTGAGCAGCCCGCAGGGCCGGTTCGTTGCCGGCGCAGCCGTGCTGGACGGCCAGGTCCTGACGGATTCGCGCGCCCACGGCAAGCATCTCTTCCTGCACTTTGACCACGCTGTGGTGCTGCACGTCCACCTGGGGCTCTACGGGGCCTGGGACTTCGGCGGCGACGCGACCTTCAGCGGGGCCTCCAGCATCGGTGCCCCGCGGAAGATCGGGGAGCGCGAGGTTTTCGAGGACCCCGAAATTACCGACGACGCCGGGATGGTTGAGTACGCGGGACCTCCCGAGCCCCGCGGCGCCGTGCGTGTCCGGCTGGTCAGCAGGCATGGCTGGGCGGACCTCCGCGGTGCCACCACTTGCGCGGCCATCACCGAGGCAGAAGCCCGGGCCGTCCTGGCCCGGCTGGGGCCGGATCCGCTGCACAACCATCCCGCGGACAGGACCCGCTTTGTGACGGGCCTTTTGTCCCGCAAGACGTCCATCGCAGCGCTGCTGATGGACCAGAAGGTGATTGCCGGCGTCGGGAATGTCTACCGGGCCGAAGTGCTGTTCCGGCAGCGGCTGGATCCGTGGCTGCCGGGTACTGGACTCTCCAGCGGCGCCGCCGGTCTGTTGTGGGACGACACAGCCGCAGTAATGGCCGACGGCGTCCGCGACGGGCGGATGATCACCACACCGCCGGTGTACTGGGAGCCGGATTACCGGGAGTCCGGTCACGGGGAGTCAGGGGTGGCCTTGCCCTCGGGCGGCGACGCCCACTTTGTGTACAAGCGCGAAGGGCAGCCCTGCCGGGTCTGCGCCGTGCCGGTGGCCATCACCGAAATGGTGGGCCGCAAGCTCTACTGGTGCCCCGGCTGCCAGCAGTAGCCAACCCAAGTCGGCCAAAAAAGCAGGGCCCCTCAGCTGAGGGGCCCTGCTCTATATGGAGGGGACGACGGGAATCGAACCCGCATCATCAGTTTGGAAGACTGAGGCTTTACCACTAAGCTACGTCCCCGGAAAAATACAGATCAGCTGTTGCGTCGGGCTGCACTGCGTTTCTTCGGGCTGGCTGTTGAAGCCGGATACAACTAAACCTAATTCATGCCCCACGTGTCAAATGTGCAAAGAACGCCCGGATGACCGTAGACTTGCCTGTGCACTTACGGGGTGTAGCTCAGCTTGGCTAGAGCACCTGCTTTGGGAGCAGGAAGTCGCAGGTTCAAATCCTGTCACCCCGACTCTGCGGCTCGGGCCGTGCAAGCGGCCCGGGCAAAAAATGCGTTTGCAGAAACCCATCCCACAAACCCAGGAGTACTTAGACCGTGAAGAGCGCTGTCGAGAACCTCACCCCCACGCGGGTCAAGCTCAATGTTGAGGTCCCTTTTGAGGAATTGAAGCCCAGCATCGACGAGGCATACAAGACTGTTGCTTCGCAGATCCAGGTCCCTGGCTTCCGTAAGGGCAAGGTCCCGTCCAAGCTGATCGACCAGCGCGTTGGCCGCGGCTACGTCCTGGAGACGGCCATCAACGAAGGCCTCAATGGCTGGTACCAGGCTGCAGTCCAGGAATCCGGCATCCGCCCCCTGAGCCGTCCCGAGGTTGAGATCACCGAAGTTCCGGACCCCACCTCCACGGACGGGGAACTGAAGTTCCACGCCGAGGTCGATATCCGTCCGGAGATCGAACTCCCGGACTACGCCGGCATCAAGGTCGAGGTAGCCGCAGCGGAATCCTCCGACGAAGACGTTGACAAGACCCTGGACGAACTGCGCGGCCGCTTCGGCACGCTGAAGTCCGTGGACCGCCCGGCCGCCGATGGCGATTTCCTGACCATCGACATCACCGCCACCATCGACGGCGCCGACGTTGATTCCGCGTCCGGCCTGTCCTACCAGGTGGGCACGGAAACCATGCTCGAGGGCCTGGACGAGGCCGTGACCGGCCTCAGCGTTGACGAGGACGCCATCTTCGAAACTACCCTGGTGGGCGGTGACCACGCCGGTGAGTCCGCCCAGGTGAAGGTTGTTGTCAAGGCCGTCAAGGAGCGCGAGCTTCCCGAGGCCGACGACGACTTCGCCCAGCTGGCCTCCGAGTTCGACACCCTTGCCGAACTCCGCGAGGACCTGGCCAAGCAGGCCGCCGACTCCAAGGTTGTTGAGCAGGGCGTAGAGGCCCGCGACAAGGTCCTGGACAAGCTCGTTGAGCTCATTGCGGTTCCGGTTCCGGATTCCGTGGTCGACGAGCAGGTCGATGCCCACTTCAAGGAGGGCAACGGCCACGGTGAAGGCGAACACGACACCGAGGAGCACCGCGAAGAGGTCAAGGCCAACACCGCCCGCGCCTTCCAGAACGAAGTCATCCTTGACGCCATTGCCGAAAAGGAAGAAGTCAACGTCAGCCAGGCTGAGCTGATCGACTACATCGTCAGCGCCGCCAGCCAGTACGGCATGGATCCGAACCAGTTCGCCCAGATCATCGATCAGAGCGGCCAGGTTCCCATGATGGTTTCCGAGGTCCGCCGCCGGAAGGCACTGGCTGTTGTCCTGGGCCAGGCCACCGTGACCGACACCGACGGCAAGACCGTTGACCTCAGCGACTTCGTCCGCCCCGGCGGCGAAGAAGAGGCTCCCGCCGCTGAGGCTGCTGAAGACACCAACGCCGAGACCGAGGCCACCCCGAGTGACGACCCGGCAGCCGTGAAGTTCTAGCACGCCCCTGGCAGTGCGACTGAAGGCAGCCCCCGGACCTACTGGTCCGGGGGCTGCCTTGGTTAATGGGCAGTCGCGGGGATCGTGCGCCGTCAGCGAACAGCGCGATTCCGGCGAACAAATCGGTCATCAAACCGGTTAGTGTCCAAGTAGTGAAGTTCAGTGATGTCACCGTCACCAGCGAGAGGTAAGTACATATGTCACAGCACGCAGAGGCCCCCCGGATGGCGACTGTAGATCCGGCCGCCCAGGACAACTACATCTACAACCGCCTCCTGAAGGAGCGCATCATCTGGCTGGGCTCCGAGGTGCGTGACGACAACGCCAACGCCATCTGCTCGCAGCTGCTGCTCCTGTCCGCCGAGAACCCGGAAAAGGACATCTACCTTTACATCAACTCTCCCGGCGGCTCCGTGACCGCGGGCATGGCCATCTATGACACCATGCAGTTCATCCCGAACGACGTCGTCACCGTCGCCACCGGCCTGGCAGCCTCCATGGGCCAGTTCCTGCTCTCCTCCGGCACCAAGGGCAAGCGCTACGCCACCCCCAACGCCCGCGTCCTGATGCACCAGCCCTCCGGCGGCATCGGCGGCACGGCCTCGGACATTAAGATCCAGGCCGAACTGATCCTGCATATGAAGAAGGTCATGGCCGAACTGACCGCGGATCAGACCGGCCAGTCCGTGGATACCATCCTCAAGGACAACGACCGTGACAAGTGGTTCACCGCGCCTGAAGCCCTCGAATACGGCTTCTTCGACAAGATCGCGGCCCACGCCGGTTCCGTCTCAGGCGGCGGCGGAACCGCCAGCGGTACCTCCGGCGAGTCAGCCTCCGAGAAGTAACCCGGCACTTAGAACACTTAGATCAGGAGCAACAAAAATGACTTACAACTTCGGATCGACTGCCGGTAATCTTCCGACCAGCCGCTACGTCCTTCCCCAGTTCGAAGAGCGCACGCCTTACGGCTTCAAGCGCCAGGACCCCTACACGAAGCTGTTCGAGGACCGCATCATCTTCCTCGGCGTCCAGATCGATGACGCCTCCGCTGATGACGTCATGGCCCAGCTGCTGGTGCTCGAGTCCACCGACCCGGACCGCGACATCACTCTCTACATCAACTCCCCGGGCGGTTCCTTCACGGCCATGACCGCGATCTACGACACCATGACGTACATCCGGCCGGAGATCCAGACCGTCTGCCTCGGCCAGGCCGCCAGCGCCGCCGCCGTGATCCTCGCAGCCGGCACCCCGGGCAAGCGCCTGGCCCTGCCCAACGCCCGTGTCCTGATCCACCAGCCGGCCCTCTCCGGCGGCCAAGGTGGACAGGCCTCGGACCTGGAGATCCAGGCCGCGGAAGTTATGCGGATGCGCGCTTGGCTTGAGGACACGCTGGCGCACCACTCGGGCCGCACCCCGGAGCAGGTCAACAACGACATTGAGCGTGACAAGATCCTGACCGCCGCCGAGGCCCTGGATTACGGCCTCATTGACCAGGTGCTTGATTCCCGCAAGATGAAGCCGCAGGCAATCACCAGGTAGCCAGCCTCTTCGACGGCCGGTGCGGTCCAGTAATTTGGGCCGCACCGGCCTTCGCTTTCCACCCTTGGACGCAATTGTGACCTAGAGTGGAAGATGTCACGGCCGGTCCTCCCAGGCCCGCCACGATTCCAGCAACGGTGCACAGCTGCCTGGCAGCAAGATACTTAAGGGGTTCACATATGGCTCGGATTGGCGAGAGCACGGATCTGCTGAAGTGTTCTTTCTGCGGAAAGAGCCAGAAGCAGGTGCGCAAGCTCATTGCCGGGCCCGGTGTCTATATCTGCGACGAATGCATTGAGCTCTGCAACGAGATCATTGAGGAAGAGCTCGCGGAAGTCGCCGATCTGGGAAGCTTCGAGCTGCCCAAGCCCCGCGAGATCTTCGACTTCCTGCAGGAATACGTCATCGGCCAGGAACCTGCCAAGCGTTCCCTCGCCGTTGCCGTCTACAACCACTACAAGCGGATCCAGGCCGGCCATGCCCCCAAGAGCGGCAGCCTCGCCGAGGGCGGCCACCACGACGACGTCGAAATCGCCAAGTCCAACATCCTCCTGATCGGCCCCACCGGCTGCGGCAAAACCTACCTGGCCCAGACACTGGCGCGGCGGTTGAATGTTCCGTTTGCTGTTGCCGACGCCACGGCACTCACCGAAGCCGGCTATGTGGGTGAGGATGTGGAGAACATCCTCCTTAAGCTCATCCAGTCAGCGGATTACGACGTCAAAAAGGCCGAACAGGGCATCATCTACATCGACGAAATCGACAAGATTTCGCGCAAGAGCGAGAATCCCTCCATTACCCGGGATGTCTCCGGTGAGGGCGTGCAGCAGGCCCTTCTGAAGATCCTCGAAGGAACCGTAGCCTCCGTTCCGCCCCAGGGCGGACGCAAGCACCCTCACCAGGAATTCATCCAGATCGACACCACCAACGTGCTGTTTATCGTCGCGGGCGCCTTTGCCGGGCTGGAAGAGATCATCGGTTCGCGTTCCGGACGCAAAGGCATTGGCTTCGGCGCCCCACTCAACGATGCCAGCAACAAGGTGGACTCCTACGGTGAAGTTATGCCCGAGGACCTCCTGAAGTTCGGTCTGATCCCGGAATTCATCGGCCGCCTTCCCGTGATCACCACGGTCTCCAGCCTGGACCGCGACGCCCTCATCCAGATCCTCTCCACGCCGAAGAACGCGCTGGTCAAGCAGTACCAGAAGATGTTCCAGATCGACGGCGTGGAACTCGTCTTCGATGACGAAGCCCTCAATGCCATCGCCGACCAGGCCCTGGAGCGTGGTACCGGTGCCCGTGGCCTGCGCGCCATCATGGAGGAAGTGCTGCTCCCGGTTATGTTCGACCTCCCCAGCCGCGAAGACGTGGCCAGCGTGGTCATCACCGCCGACGTTGTCCTCAGCAAGGCCGAGCCAACCCTCATTCCGCACGTGACCAAGCGACGCAAGTCCGCCTGACACGTCCGCCACCCCGCCTGACACTTCCGCCTTCCACCCCCGCATGCCCAGGAACAGAGGACTCACGCATGACTGAAACAACCATCAACCAGGCCGACTTCTGGTTTGATCCGCTGTGCCCGTTCGCCTGGATCACCTCACGCTGGATCGGCGAGGTCGAGGCTGTTCGCGACATTAAGACGGTGTGGCACGTGATGAGCCTGTCTGTCCTGAACGAGGGCCGGGACCTGGAACCCGAGTACCGCGAGGCCATGGACAAGGCGTGGGGTCCGGTACGGGTCATCATCGCGGCCCAGGACCAGCACGGCGGCCACGTGGTAAAGCCGCTCTACGACGCCATGGGCACACTGATTCATCAGGGCGGGGAGAAGGACTTCGGCGTTGTCGTCAGCAAGGCACTGGCGGAGTGCGGACTCCCGGCCGGCCTGGCAGACGTTGCCACCACGGACGCCTTTGACACCCAGCTGAGGGCCAGCCACGAGGAGGGCATCTCGCTGGTGGGCCAGGACGTCGGCACGCCGGTTGTTGCCTTCAACGGAACCGCTTTCTTCGGCCCCGTGCTGACCCGCATCCCGCGCGGCGAGCAGGCGGGCCGGCTGTGGGATGCCACCGTCACACTGGCCTCGTACCCGCACTTCTTCGAGATCAAGCGCAGTCGCAGCGAACGTCCCGAATTCAACTGACGCAGACAGCAAAGAGCCCCGAACGAACTACTCTGATGTAGTTCTTCCGGGGCTCTTGCGCATCCAAACCGTCGGGACAACAATGGTTCTTACCCACTTCGAAAGAAGCGGGACGCAGGAACCAAAGATTCAGTGATATGTATCTGACGCAGCCATCGGCAAAGTCAGATACAAGCTACCAGTGACGAGGTAGGAAGACCTGAAGATCCAAGGATCCTGCCAGACCATCAAAGACGTCACCAGGATGGCCGAAAAGTCGAAGCCCCACCAACGGCAAAACGCTGATGGGGCTTCCCCTTTGCCCAAAAACAGGTCAGGCCTTGGGCTGTTCCTCCGGAGCTGCCAGTACAACGTCGCTGACGGTCAGTTCGCCGTCGCCTGCCACGAGGGTCAGTTCGCGGGCGTTCGAGGCTGCCTTCAGGTCGCCAAGTCCGGCCTTCAGCTGCGTGGTCAGGGATTCCGACGCCGTGATGGTGGCGGAGAGGACCTCGGTGCGCTGCTTGACCTTGGCCTCGGACTTTGCCTTGCGGACACCGCTCAGGGCCGTGCCAACCGTGGCGAGCAGGGTGGTGTCGCCGTCCACGTCCACTGCGGTGGGCCACTGCGCACGGTGCACGGAGCCGTTGCGCCACCAGCCCCAGACCTCTTCGGTGGCGAAGGGCAGGAACGGTGCGAACAGGCGCAGCAGCGTGTCCAGGCTGGTGGCGAGTGCTGCCAGCACGGAGGCCTGCTCGGCGTCGCCGGCGGCACCGTAGGCGCGGTCCTTGATGAGCTCCACGTAGTCGTCCGTGAACTGCCAGAAGAAGCTCTCGGTGATCTGCAGGGCCCGGGCGTAGTCGTAGTTCTCGAACGCCTTGGTGGACTGGCGCACCACCTCGGCCAGCTGGGCCAGCACCGCGCGGTCCAGCGGATTCGTGAGGACGGAGAGATCGGTGCTGACCACGGAATTCTCCGTCGCGCCCAGGTTCAGGACGAACTTTGAGGCGTTCAGCAGCTTGATGGCGAGGCGGCGGCCGATCTTCATCTGCGCAATCTCGTAGGCCGTGTCCGCGCCGAGCTTGGCGGACGTGGCCCAGTAGCGGACTGCGTCGGAGCCGAATTCGTCCAGCACATCGGTGGGAACCACCACGTTGCCCTTGGACTTGGACATCTTCTTCCGGTCAGGGTCCAGGATCCAGCCCGAGATAGCGGCATGCTTCCACGGCGCGGCGTGCTGCAGCGCATCAGCCTGGACCACCGAGGAGAACAGCCACGTGCGGATGATGTCGTGGCCCTGCGGGCGCAGGTCAAACGGGAACACCTTGGCAAAGAGGTCCTCGTCGCGGCTCCAGCCGCCCACAATCTGCGGCGTCAGCGAAGACGTGGCCCACGTATCCAGGATGTCGGCGTCGCCGGCGAAGCCTCCGGGAACACCGCGCTGGGCTTCGTCGTAACCCGGTGCGGCGTCGGCCGCGGGGTCAACCGGCAGCTGCTCGTCCAGCGGCACGATCGGGGCGTTGTACTGCGGGTTGCCGTCGGCGTCCAGCGGATACCAGACGGGAATGGGCACACCGAAGAAGCGCTGGCGGGACACGAGCCAGTCGCCGTTCAGCCCGGAGATCCAGTTCTCGAAGCGGGACCGCATAAAGGCCGGGTGGAAGTCGATCTCGTGGCCGCGCGCGATCAGGCGGGCGCGGCGCTCTTCGTCGCGGCCGCCGTTGCGGTAGTACCACTGGCGTGAGGTGACAACCTCGAGGGGCTTGTCGCCCTTTTCGTAGAAGTTCACGGGGTGCATGATCTTCTTCGGTTCGCCGTCGATCAGATCTTCGGCGGCCAGGAGCTCCACCACTGCTTCCTTGGCGCTGAAGACGGTCTTGCCGGCAATGGCTTCGTAGGCGGTGCGCCCTGCATCGGTGGTGATCCAGTCCGGGGTTTCGCCGACGATGCGGCCGTCCCGGCCAACGATGGCACGGGTGGGCAGCTGGAGTTCCCGCCACCAGGTGACGTCGGTGAGGTCACCGAACGTGCACACCATGGCGATGCCGGAGCCCTTGTCCGCCTTGGCCAGCGGGTGGGCCTTGACCTCAACCTCAACACCGAAGACCGGGGACGTGACCATCTTGCCGAACAGCGGCTGGTACCGCTCGTCGTCGGGGTTTGCAACGAGGGCGGCGCAGGCTGCCAGCAGTTCGGGACGGGTGGTCTCGACATAGATCTTTTCGCCGTCTTCGGTGAAGAACGGGTAGCGGTAGTACGCGCCGGCAACTTCGCGGTCTTCGAGTTCCGCCTGGGCCACGGCCGTGCGGAAGGTGATGTCCCAGAGGGTTGGCGCTTCGGCCATGTACGCGTCGCCGGCTGCCAGGTTGGCCAGGAAGGCGCGCTGGGAGACTTCGCGGGAGGCGTCGTCGATGGTCCGGTACGTCAGCTGCCAGTCCACGGAAAGTCCGAGCTGCTGGAACAGGCTTTCGAAGACCTTCTCGTCCTCCACGGCAAGTTCTTCACACAGCTCGATGAAGTTCCGGCGCGAGACGACGTCGAAATCGCGCTGGTTCTTGGCGGGCTCGGCCGGAGCGCGGTAGCTGGCGTCGTACGGGATGGCCGGATCGCAGCGCACGCCGTAGTAGTTCTGGACGCGGCGCTCGGTGGGCAGGCCGTTGTCATCCCAACCCATCGGGTAGAACACGTTCTTGCCGATCATGCGCTGGTAGCGGGCCAGCACGTCCGTCTGCGTGAAGGAGAACATGTGCCCCACGTGCAGGGAGCCCGACGCCGTGGGTGGGGGAGTGTCGATCGAGTAGACCTGCTCCCGGGTGGTGTCCGGGTTGAACTTGTAGGTCCCTTCGGCAAGCCAGCGCTGCGTGAGGGCAGCTTCGAGCCCCTCAAGGGCGGGCTTGTCCGGAACGTTGATAGGGGCGGTGGAGGGCGTGTCTGTACCCTGAGTGTCTTCAGCCATCTGGCAATTGTTTCATGTTCCGGTGGCGCGGCCTGCCGTAGCATGCGGGAGATGGGCACAACCGCGGAAAGTTCATACTCAAGCACCGGTAGCTGCTCTGCCGTTAGGGTGGTGCCATGACTGAGGACTCACGGAACGCAACAGCACAGAACCAGGCATCACAAAGCGATTCACCCCAGAACAGGGCGGCCGTGGTCACCGGCGCCAGCACCGGCATCGGCGAGGCGACCGTGCGGGCATTGCGGGCGGAAGGCTGGACGGTATTCGCTGTGGCACGCCGCGCCGAACGGCTGGCCGCGCTGGAAGCTGAAACAGGCGCCGTCGGAATTCCCGCTGACATCACCGAGGACGACGACGTCGCCAGGCTCCTTGCCCGCGTCACCGAAGCCGGCGGCGTGGGGACGCTCATCAACATCGCCGGCGGGGCCCGGGGTGCTGACCTGGTGGGCGAGGCCAACACCGAGGACTGGGAATGGATGTTCCGGGTCAACGTCCTCGGCACCGTGAAGCTCACCCGGGCGTTCCTGCCGATGCTCCGCGCCACCGGCGAAGGAACTGTCCTGAACCTGACGTCGACCGCCGGACTGGTGGCCTACGAGGGCGGCGGCGGCTACAACGCCGCCAAGTTTGCCCAGCACGCACTGACCGGTGCCCTCCGGCTGGAAGAGGCGGAGCACAACATCCGCGTCATCGAGGTAGCCCCGGGCCTTGTCCGCACCGAAGAGTTCGCGCTCAACCGCTTTGGTGACCAGGACGCCGCGGAGAAGGTTTACCAGGGCGTGGAGAAGCCCCTGACCGCAGCCGACGTCGCCGACGTGGTGCGCTACGCCGTCAGCGCGCCGCACCATGTCAACCTGGACCAGATCGTGATCCGGCCCGTTGCGCAGGCGGCCACGCACAAGCTGATCCGCAAGGGTTAGGGAAGCTGGATCTCCAGGGTGGCGATCACTGCAGCGTGGTCGGTACCGTTGACCGGGTGGACCGAGTAACCCGAACTTGAAATGTCCGGGCTGGTCACCAAATGGTCCAGAGTCACGCCGGGAAGGCGGTAATCCCGCATCGGCCAGGTGGGGATGAGCCGGCTGCCCAACGCGGTTGCAACGTCCACCAGTTTCCGGCCGCCGCCGGCCCCGTCCAGCATCGCGCGGAATTCCCAGTGGTCATATGTCGCGTTGAAATCGCCCGCCAGAAGCGTAGGACCGGCTCCGCTGCTTGCCCGGGCCACAGCTGTAAGGTCACGTCGCCATTGATGAACGGCAATGTCCACGGGCGCGTGCGTGTGCACATTGATGACCGTCAGGCCGGCGCCGGCGCCCGGGTCACTGGTCTCAAGCCGGACAACCGGCATACTGAATGCTGTGTCAGGGACCAGTCCCACCTCCTTTAGCCGGAATGACGAGTAGACGGCGCTGCCGGCCGCTCCACTCCGGGGATGGGACACACGGTGGGGAAGCACGCTGCCCAGGTCCGCACGCGCCAGCCGCTTCTCCAACTCCAGGCTGTGCTCCTGGACCGTCAGCAGATCAACCTGGTGGTCCTGGACCAGCCGGACGATGGCGTCGCTATCAGCACCTCCGAGCCGGGCATTGAGGTTCATGACTGTCAGCTTCGCCGCGGCTGGAGCATCCGGCCCCCGGACCTGGGGGTACCCTCCCTGACGGGCCAGGAACACTTCCGGCGGGAACAGCCAGATAAGCTGTGCGATCAGCAGGATTGCCGCCGACAGGATAGCCCAGGCACGCCGGCCGGGCAGTGCCAGCAACACCGCGGCCGCGGCGAGGAATGCCAGCCACGGCGTAAAGGCCACTACCTGTACCACAAGCGGCGGCCACGGCGCCGGAACGGCGCGGAACCAGGACACCACCACAACAGGTGCCGCAACCAGGCCAGCAGACCACAGCCAGCCGTGGTGTGCACGATGGCCCATCAGGGAACGGAACAAGTCGCCCGGGAGACTGTCATGGCACGAGTCTAAAGAGTCGCCGCCCTGGCGTCGCCCGTTGATTGGATCGGCTTTGCGATGAAGCCCAACGTTTACCGTCCAGTCGCACTCCGGCCAGCCCGCTGTGGCATGACGTTGGCCGCAGGACGGCACTGTAGCAGGCGCAAACTGCACACCACCAGAGTGGAGATTCCTTCCTATGCGCACCCCGATGAAGCTTGGCGCTGCCGTACTCAGCGCAGCCCTGCTCCTCACTACCTCGGTCCAGGCCCAAGCCGCTGACACGAACCCCAACGGCACAGACAACCATTTTGATCTACAGGCCCACCGCGGCGGACTCGGCCTGACCGTCGAATCCACCCTGGCGTCCTTCGCCAAGGGCCTCGAGACCGGCGTGTCCACCCTGGAACTTGACCTCCAGATCACCAAGGACGGCCGCGAAGTCATCACGCACGACCGCAAGATCAGCAACAAGAAGTGCCTCGATACCGCGCCGGTCACGCCGAACGATCCGCAGTTCCCCTATGTGGGCAAGTACGTCAAGGACCTGACCTTCGAACAGGTCCGAAGCCTGGACTGCGGTTCGCTCACCCAGCCGCAGTTCCCGGGCCAGACGGCGTCTCCCGGCGCCAAGATGCCGACTCTGGCCGAGGTTTTTGAGCTCGCCGACGCCCACCGCGCCAGCCAGGTGAAGTTCAACATTGAAACGAAGGTCGAAGCCGGCGCTCCGGCGGAAACCGCCCCGCGCGAGCAGTTCATCGACGTCGCCCTCCGGGAAATCAACGACGCCCAGATGCAGAGCCGCGTCTCCATCCAGAGCTTCGACTGGGGCTCCCTGCGCCTCGTCCAGCAGCGCGACCCGCAGATCCGCACCGTGGCCCTGACCAACAAGGACTTCCTCCAGGCCGGGCAGCCGGGCAGCTCGCCGTGGCTTGGCGGGATTGACGCCGACGACTTTGGCGGCGACCTCATCGCTGCAGCGTCCTCCCTCGGCTTCGACGCCGTCTCTCCCGTGCACGGCACCCCGCAGAACGGCAAAGTTACCGATCCGGGCTACGTCCCCTACGTCACCGCGGACATGGTGGAACGTGCGCACGCTGCCGGGATGCAGGTCATCCCGTGGACCGTCGATGACCAGCCCACCATGCGGGCGCTGATCGACACCGGCGTTGACGGGATCATTACCGACTACCCGGACCGGGTCCGCGATGTCATGGCTGCTGCCGGGATGAAACTGCCGCGCGGCTTCTAGTACGGCCCGGGCGCTCAGCCGCCGTCACTGCGTTTCGCTTCCCGGCGGACCGCGCTGTGCAGTGAAACGCAGTGACTTCTCCGGTAACATCGTCGTATCAGCTTTGACCCGGCCATCACCGGTGAGCTTCCGGAAGAACGCCCCGGCGCAAGGATCAGCATGCGCCAGGGCCGGTAGAACCGGACGGGTAAGCCCGTCACAGCAGTAATGAGCGGCCCGCGCACCAACAAGCTTCCCCCGGAGCATGGTGGAGTGCCGGTAAGTGAGGTGGTACCGCGGTAAGCGTGCAGTCCCAGGACAGCATACGAGCCGTCCTCGCATCCTGAACGGAACCATCCAGCAACGGCTGAGTGGTTCACCAGCTCAACCCAGGATGTCGAGAATGACGTATTACCCCAAAGCCTCAGCTTCCCCTTCGGCTGCAGTTTCGAGCGGCGCTGCCGCCGGTGTCTCTGCTTCCGTGAAGTTTCCGGAGATCGAAGAGCGCATCCTGAAGTACTGGGACCAGGACGGCACCTTCCAGGCCAGCATCGACCAGCGCAGCGCCGACGCCCCCGGTGGGCAGCCCGGCAGCAACGAATTCGTCTTCTACGACGGACCTCCCTTCGCCAACGGCCTGCCGCACTACGGCCACCTCCTGACCGGGTACGCCAAGGACCTCGTGGGCCGCTACCAGACACAGCGCGGCCGCCGCGTGGAACGCCGCTTCGGCTGGGACACCCACGGACTGCCGGCTGAACTGGAAGCCATGAAGCAGCTGGGCATGACGGACAAGACCCAGATCGAGGCCATGGGCATCGATAAGTTCAACGACGCCTGCCGTGCCTCCGTGATGAAGTACGCCGATGAGTGGAAGAGCTACGTCACCCGCCAGGCCCGCTGGGTGGACTTCGACAACGATTACAAGACGCTCAACGTCGAATACATGGAATCGGTCCTGTGGGCGTTCAAGCAGCTGCACGAAAAAGGCCTGACGTACAACGGCTACCGTGTGCTGCCGTACTGCTGGAAGGACGAGACGCCGCTGTCCAACCATGAGCTCCGCATGGACGACGACGTCTACAAGAACCGCCAGGACCAGACTGTCACGGTGACGTTCCCTATCACGGCAGGGGAGTCGGCGCTGTCGAAGCAGCTCGCCGGCGTCCAGGCGCTCGCCTGGACCACCACGCCCTGGACGCTGCCCACTAACCTGGCGCTCGCCGTCGGGCCTTCCATCACCTACGCCGTACTCCCCGCCGGACCCAACGGCGTCAAGGCCGCTTCGCCGGACGCGCCCGTCACCGGCAGTTTCCTCCTGGCCGCGGACCTGCTGGCCGCGTACGCTAAGGACCTGGGCTATGAGGATGCGGACTCCGCCGAGGCTGCCGTGACGTCAACCCACACCGGCGCCGACCTTGAGGGCCTGGCCTACCAGCCGCTGTGGAACGACTTCAGCGACGACGAAAAGTACGGGACGCAGAACGCCTGGCGCTTCCTCGTGGCCGACTACGTCACAACCACCGACGGCACCGGCATCGTCCACCAGGCGCCCGCCTACGGTGAAGACGACCAGAAGGTCTGTGAAGAGGCCGGCATCCCGGTGGTCCTGTCCGTGGACGAAGGTGCCAAGTTCCTGCCGCTGTTCAGCCACGGCGACCTGCACGACATCGCCGGGCTTCAGGTGTTCGAGGCCAACAAGCCCATCACCCAGGTGCTGCGCGCCCAGGGCCGGCTGGTCCGCCAGGCCAGCTACGAGCACAGCTACCCGCACTGCTGGCGCTGCCGCAACCCCCTGATCTACCGCGCAGTGTCCTCCTGGTACGTCGAAGTCACCAAGTTCAAGGACCGCATGTCCGAACTGAACCAGGACATCAACTGGATCCCCGGGAACGTCAAGGACGGCCAGTTCGGCAAGTGGCTGGCCAACGCCCGCGACTGGTCCATCAGCCGCAACCGCTACTGGGGCAGCCCCATCCCCGTGTGGCAGTCCAGCGACCCGGAATTCCCGCGCACCGACGTCTACGGCTCCCTCGCGGAAATCGAGGCCGATTTCGGCCGCCTGCCGCTGAACAAGGCCGGCCAGGTTGACCTGCACCGCCCGTTCATCGACGAACTGACCCGCCCCAACCCGGACGATCCGCGGACCCCCGCAGAGGGCCAGTCCGTGATGCGCCGCGTCGAGGACGTCCTGGACGTCTGGTTCGACTCCGGCTCCATGCCCTACGGCCAGGTGCATTACCCGTTCCAGAACGAAGCCTGGTTCGACACGCACAACCCCGCGGACTTCATCGTGGAGTACATCGGCCAGACCCGTGGCTGGTTCTACATGCTGCACATCCTGTCCACGGCGCTGTTTGACCGTCCGGCGTTCCGAAACGTCATCAGCCACGGCATCGTGCTGGGCTCGGACGGGCAGAAGATGTCCAAGAGCCTGCGCAACTACCCGGATGTCTCCGAGGTCCTGGACCGTGACGGCTCCGACGCCATGCGCTGGTTCCTGATGTCCAGCCCCATCCTGCGGGGCGGCAACCTGGTGGTAACCGAACAGGGAATCCGCGACGGCGTCCGCCAGGTCATCCTGCCCCTGTGGAACGTGTACAGCTTCTTCACGCTGTACACGAACGCATCCGACGGCGGTAAGGGTTACGACGCGAAGCTCCGCTACGACGGGTACGCCGACACCCTGGACCAGTACTTGCTGGCGAACACCGGTGACCTGGTCCGCAACATGACCGCCCAGCTGGACAGCTACGACATCTCCGGCGCGTGCGATGAACTGCGCAGCTACCTGGACATGCTCACGAACTGGTACGTCCGCCGCAGCCGCCAGCGCTTCTTTGACGAGAGCGCTGACGCCTTCGACGCGCTGTACACCGCGCTGGAGACCGTGTCCCGCGTGGCCGCGTCGCTGCTGCCGCTGGTCTCCGAGGAGATCTGGCGCGGCCTCACCGGCGGACGCTCCGTGCACCTGGCCGACTGGCCGGACGCGGACCTGTTCCCGGCCGACGCGTCGCTGGTGGAAGCGATGGACCGCGTGCAGCAGATCTGCTCCACCGGATCCTCGCTGCGCAAAGCCGCCAACCTGCGCGTCCGCCTGCCGCTGCAGGAACTGACCGTTGTGGCACCCGGCGCGGATGCGCTGGGAGGCTTCGCCGCCGTCGTCGCCGATGAACTGAACCTGCGCTCCGTGCGCCTGCTGGACGCCGAGAGCGCCTCCCCGGAGGAGTTCGGCATCGAGCAGAAGCTCGTGGTCAACGCACGCGCCGCGGGACCGCGCCTGGGCAAGAACGTCCAGCAGGCCATCAAGGGCGCCAAGTCCGGCGACTGGTCGGTTTCTGACGCCGGAGTGGTCATCGCCGGAGGCCTGGAGCTGGAATCCCAGGAGTACACCCTGGAGACCGTGGTGGCAGGGGCAGAGGGCGGTTCGGCTGCTGCATCGTCTGCTGTCGCAGTATTGCCCGGAGGCGGCTTTGTGGTGCTCAACACCGAGGTCACGCCCGAACTTGAGGCCGAAGGGACTGCACGTGACATGGTCCGCGCCATCCAGCAGGCACGCAAGGACGCCGCACTGAATGTGAGCGACCGGATCCGCACCACCGTCACGGCCGTTCCCACCGTGCTGGAGGCACTGCTGGCAAACGCCGAGCTGGTCAAGACCGAAACCCTGACCCTGGAGCTGGCCACAGTTCCGGCTGAGTCAGGCGAACCACGCATCACCGTCGAAAAAGCAGAGGGCTGAGCCATGACTGACGAATTCTCCGTGGAAAGTGTCTACGCCGAGCTGCTGGGGCGTGCGCCGGAAAACAAGATGGAGCCGCGTCTTGCGCCGCTGTTCCGGGCCATGGACGTGCTGGGTGAGCCCAACAAGGCGTTCCCGATCATCCATGTGACGGGCACCAACGGCAAGACCTCCACGGCCCGGATGATCGAGGCCGGGCTGCGCGCGCACGGCCTGAGTACCGGCCGCTACACCAGCCCGCACCTGTCCAAGGTCACCGAGCGGATCAGCATCGACGGCCACCCCGTCTCTGACGAAACGTTTGTCCGGATCTGGGACGAGATCCGCCCGTACCTGCAGATCGTCGACGACGAACTCACAGCGGCGGGGGAGCCCCGGCTCACCTACTTCGAGTGCCTGACCATCCTGGGCTTCGCGATCTTCGCGGACCAGCCGGTCAACGTGGCCGTGATCGAGGTGGGTCTGGGCGGCATCACCGATGCCACCAACGTGGGCGACGGCCTGGTTTCCGTGGTCACCCCCATTTCCCTGGACCACACCGACCTGCTGGGCGATACCACCGAGGAGATTGCGTACGAGAAGGCCGGCATCATCAAGCCCGGCGGTTACCTCATCAGTGCCTCGCAGCCCGTTGATGCCGCGCAGGTGCTGCTCGAGAAAGCCAAGGACGTGGGAGTCCCGTTCCGGTTTGAAGGCGTGGAGTTCGGCGTCGAATCCCGGACGGTTGCCGTGGGCGGCCAGGTGGTGAGTATCCAGGGCATCGCCGGCCGGTACCCTGAACTGCTGCTGCCGCTGCACGGCGCGCACCAGGCCCAGAACGCAGCCGTGGCAGTGGCAGCCCTTGAGGCCTTCTTCGGCGGCGAGAAGGAACTTGACGCCGAGGTGCTCCAGGAAGCGTTCGCATCCGTCACGTCCCCTGGTCGCCTGGAGGTTGTCCGCACCGCGCCCACCATCATCGTGGACGCGGCCCACAACCCGGACGGCATCAGGGTCTCGGCCGAGGCCATCCAGGAGGCCTTCACTTTCACCCGGCTGGTGCCGGTGGTCGGAGTCCTGAAGGAGAAGGATGCCGAAGAGATCCTGCGCCAGCTCAAGGAATCCTTGGGCGACATCGCCCAGGAATACTGCTTCACCCAGTCCAACTCGCCACGGGCAGTGCCTGCGGCCGAACTGGCTGAACTGGCCGTGGAAATGGGCTTCGGCGAGGACAACATCCACATCGCGGAGAAGCTCGACGACGCCCTTGAATGGGCCGTGGAACGCGCCGAAGCCAACGATGACCTTTCCGGCGGCGTCCTGGTCACGGGGTCCATCACCCTAGTGGCGGAAGCCCGGATCCTGCTCGGAAAGACGGAGGCCTAGCCGTGGCGAAGCTGACCAAAGCGCAGCGCGAATGGCGCCCGGGAATGCCCAAGAAGCGCCGGTCCACCAAAGTGATGTTTGCCTCCACCGTCCTGCTGCTTGAAGCGTTTGTGGTGTTCTTTGCAACGCTGGCCGTCTTTGGACTCAGGCGCGGCGAGTTTCCGCCGGCGCTGATCCTGGGCATCGGCATCGCACTGAGCGTAGTGATGATCCTGGCCTGCGCGGTGCTGTCCAAGCCCTGGGGCGTGGGACTGGGCTGGATCCTGCAGATTGTGCTGATCCTGACCGGCATCGTTGAGCCCATGATGTTCCTGGTTGGCGCGCTGTTCGGCCTGGCCTGGTGGTATGGAATCCGCACCGGCATCCGGATCGATTCCGAAGCCGCAAAGCGCGAACGCGACCAGGCCGAGTGGAACGCGTCGCACGGGGACACCCCGGAAGCCTCGTAGAATTGTCCCGAAACCACCCATTACGCATTGGAGCAGCTATGACCATTGAGCGCACCCTGGTACTGATCAAGCCCGACGGCGTTGCCCGCAACCTCAGCGGCGCCATCCTGGGCCGCATCGAGGCCAAAGGCTACACCCTCGCCGAACTGAAGAAGGTTGACGCCAGCCGGGAACTGCTGGAGCAGCACTACGAAGAACACGTGGGCAAGCCGTTCTACGAGCCCCTCGTTGAATTCATGCTCAGCGGACCGGTGGTGGCCGCGATCTTCGAAGGTCACCGCGTCATTGAAGGCTTCCGGTCACTGGCCGGTACTACGGATCCCACCACTGCGGCTCCCGGCACCATCCGTGGCGATTTCGGCCGCGACTGGGGCCTGAAGGTCCAGCAGAACCTGGTCCACGGCTCCGACTCCATGGACTCGGCCGAGCGCGAAATCAAGATCTGGTTCCAGGACTAACGTCCACCCGCGAACAGCGCGAACGGACACTTGAGGCCCCGGGAAACCGGGGCCTCAAGTGTCCGTTCGCGCTTGTCCGTTGGTGCTTTTTGTGCGTTTTGTGCGGGGTTCGGGTTAGAAGCCCGACGTTCCGGCAAACACCTGGATGAAGGCGAAAAAGATGGTGGCGATGACCGCCACGTACAGCAGCGCGGTGATGATCCAGCCCGATTCGCCCAGCACCCGTGCCGCACCTGTCGGGACAGGGATGATGCCGTGGACGACGTTGCGGATGGTTACCCAGACGAAGAGCGGGATCATCGCGGCCCAGACGATCATGCAGAACGGGCACAGGATGTGGATGTCGTAAAGTGCCTGGTACCAGAGCCACACCACAAACGCGAAGCCGAGCGTCACGCCGGCCTGGAGTCCTGCCCAGTACCAGCGTGCGAACGTGGCGCCGGAGAGCAGGGCCATGCCCACTGTGATGATGACGGCGAACGCGACGATGCCAATAAACATGTTGGGGAACCCGAACGCCGAGCTCTGCCACGTCTGCATGACCTGGCCGCAGGAGATCCACGGATTAACGTCGCAGGCCGTTACGTGATTCGGGTCCTCGAGGACGGCGAGCTTTTCCAGGACCAGCGTTCCCGAGGCCAGCCAGCCGATGGCGCCGGTGATGACCATCAGCCAGCCGAGGGGCCGGTTACGTGCCATCGGCGGCACAGTCCCGGGCGTGGCGGGCAACGGCTCCGCGGCAGGGGCTGCAGCCGGCGTGTCGGTGCCGTGGGAGGAAATGCTGGGCATGGTGTGTGGCGTCCTTTGCTTCGGGTGCTCCTTGCCCCGATTGTAACGCCGGTGACTGGAAGAAGCACTCAGTCAGCGCCCTCACGTCCTGATCCGTTGCCCCTGGTTCCGCCGTCTTTCAGCCCGGGTGTGAGAGAATGAACATGGCTGGAGGCCGACCCACATTCGGACTCCGGTCCGGTGGCTTGTTTCAAGACCGCCAATGATGAGCAGGGCAGGCTTCGGATTCTCTGATCCGGCTTCCCGCAATTCCATTGGTCGGCACCTGGTTGTGGCGTGTAGAACAACGGGTTTCAGGACACAGCCGACGGCTCCCACGGGCTGCCGCACCCCTCTGCCGGTGCGAACCTGGGAGTATCCACTTGACTTCTGTCAACGCCTGCGGGTTTTGACAATATGTGCCCCAATGGGTGCCGGATGTGGCGGTACGTCAGGGGCAGGAGTGTTGCCACATATGGAAAACGAACAAGCACCAGCCGTTAATGATGAAGCCGTCGCCGAGGCTGCGGTAGCGCCCAAGAAGGTCACCCGGACGCGTCGGAAGGCAGTGCCGAAGGCCGCAGAGGCCGTACCGGTGAATGACGCCGCCGAAGCTGAGCCTGCGACGGATACCGCTCCGGAACCCAAGACGCCGGTTCGCCGGACCCGCGCACGTAAGACGGTGGTCGCCGCCGAACCCTTGCCGGCCTTCGCTGCTGAGGTTCTGGAGGCACCTGCCGCCGTTGTTACCGAGACCGTCGTAAAGCCCGCCGCCGCCGTCGAACCCGAGACCGAAACCGCAGCCCCTGAGGCTGCAGCGGAGACCAAGCCTGTCCGCCGCCGCCGCGTGGCCACGCGCAAAACTTCGGCCCCCGACGTAGCTCCCGCGGCCGTCGACCAAACGGCTCCGGAACAGGCAGCCACTGAAACTGCGGCAACGCCGGCCCCGGAAGCAGGGGAAGTCGCCGCTGCAGAGGCCGCCGCGCCCGCAGCAGCCGCCGTCGCCCCCGTCAACGCTGCCCCGGTCAACGCTGCCGCCGCGCCGGCTGAAGAACCGGCTGCTGCTGCTGAGACTGCCAGCCCGTTCAGTTCACTGTTCCTTGAGCCGGCGTCCACCACATCGGTGCTTTTCCAGGCCCCCGACCTCAGCACCGTGGTCCGCCCCGCGCCGGTTGCTGCCGTGGTTGAAGAGCCGGAAGAGGACGACGTCGAAGAAGGCGAAGCGGACGACGCCAACGGCCGCCGCAGGCGCCGCAGCCGTGGTCGCCGTGGTCGCAGCCGCACAGGCGAAAGTGATGCTGACGGTGATAGCGAAGGCGACGAAGGCGCAGCCGAAGAAACCGATGAGGCGTCCGCCGGGCAGGCCGATGAGGGCGTGACGTCCCGTCGTCGCCGTCGCCGCCGCCGTGGCGACCAGGATCTGGAACTGACCGGAGGAGAAGGCGACGACCCGCCCAACACGGTGACCCGCGTCCGCGCGCCGCGCGCCGCGACCGAAGCGCCGGTCAACAACCGCGTCACGTCCGTCAAGGGCTCCACCCGCCTCGAAGCCAAGAAGCAGCGCCGCCGCGAATCCCGCGACACCGGCCGCCGCCGCACCGTCATCACCGAGGCCGAGTTCCTGGCCCGCCGCGAATCAGTTGACCGGCAGATGATCGTCCGCCAGCGCGACGACAGAATCCAGATCGGCGTCCTCGAGGACGGCGTCCTGGCCGAGCACTTTGTCTCCAAGACCCAGCAGGACTCCCTGATCGGCAACGTCTACCTCGGCAAGGTGCAGAACGTCCTGCCGTCCATGGAAGCGGCGTTTGTTGACATCGGACGCGGCCGCAACGCCGTCCTGTATGCCGGTGAAGTGAACTGGGAAGCCGTTAACCTCGAAGGCAAGCAGCGCCGGATCGAAAACGCGCTCAAGTCCGGCGACACCGTCCTGGTCCAGGTCACCAAGGATCCCGTGGGCCACAAGGGTGCACGCCTGACCAGCCAGATCTCGCTGCCCGGCCGCTACCTGGTCTATGTGCCCGGCGGCTCCATGACCGGAATCTCCCGCAAACTGCCCGACGTCGAGCGCAACCGCCTCAAGCGCATCCTCAAGGACCGCCTCCCGGAGCACGCAGGCGTCATCGTCCGCACCGCTGCCGAGGGCGCCTCGGAAGAGGAGCTCACGCACGACATCAACCGGCTGCGCGCGCAGTGGGAGGGCATCGAAAGC
Source organism: Arthrobacter sp. UYNi723 (assembly GCF_054057635.1). Lineage (NCBI taxonomy): Bacteria > Bacillati > Actinomycetota > Actinomycetes > Micrococcales > Micrococcaceae > Arthrobacter > Arthrobacter sp. UYNi723. The sequence goes on along the minus strand of NZ_JBSRZM010000011.1, from coordinate 102,754 downwards.
CAGTCCACGTCCACCAAGATCCTCGCGCCGGAACTGCTCTACGGCGAACCTGACCTCACCATCAAGGTGGTCCGTGACGTCTTCAACGAGGACTTCTCCAAGCTGATCGTCTCCGGTGAAGAGGCCTGGGACACCATCGAGGCCTACGTCACCTACGTGGCCCCGGACCTCGTGGGCCGCCTGGAAAAGTGGACCAAGGACCAGGACATCTTCGCTGCGTGGCGGATCGATGAGCAGATCCACAAGGCCCTGGAACGCAAGGTCTTCCTGCCTTCGGGCGGCTCGCTGGTCATCGACCGCACCGAAGCCATGACCGTGGTGGACGTCAATACCGGCAAGTTCACCGGCAGCGGCGGCAACCTCGAGGAAACCGTCACCAAGAACAACCTCGAGGCAGCTGAAGAAGTGGTCCGGCAGCTCCGGCTCCGCGACATCGGCGGCATCATCGTCATCGACTTCATCGACATGGTCCTCGAATCCAACCGCGACCTGGTCCTCCGCCGCATGGTGGAATGCCTGGGCCGCGACCGGACCAAGCACCAGGTGGCCGAAGTGACCTCGCTGGGCCTCGTGCAGATGACGCGCAAGCGCATGGGCACCGGGCTCCTGGAAGTCTTCGGGGAGCAGTGTGAAACCTGTGCAGGCCGCGGAATTGTCACCCACGACGACCCCGTGGAACACCGCCGAGCCAACATCGTAGCCGCGGAGCACCACCTGCAGCGGGTTGACAGCCGCCCCGAAGCCCAGCGCACCGATAGCGTGCGGACTGACAGCCAGCGCCCGGACAGCCAGCCGGGTGGCCGCACTGACCGGAAGCGCCGCCGCGGACGGGGCGGCCAGCCGCTGGAAATGGCACCGGCAGCTCCGGTGCAGATCCACCCGGAACCCAGTGACGCCGAGCGCCATGCGAAGGCGGAGGCCACGCGGGCAGCGCTTGCGAACATTGCGGCCGCAGCCCACGCTGCGCACCTGCACGACGACGAGGTGGCTCACGCATCAGCTGCCGCGGGCCGGCAGCCTGCGGCTCCGGTGCCGGCTCCGGTTGGGCAGTCCGAAACAGACTCCAACGGCCGCCCGGCCGCAGTGCTGACATTCGGCGGCGAGCAGGTGGTGCTTCCGTTCGTTGCGCACCACGATGACCAGCCGCACGCACCTGCCCTGACACTGGACCGCCTCGCGGAGGCCTTCGCCCACCTTGGTGAGCCGGCTCCTGTAGCGGAAAGCACGCCGTCGGCAGTCCAAGCAACTGAAAGCCGGGCGGCCGAACCTGCCCGCCAGCAGCAGCCAGCCGCGGCGGAGAAGGATTACTCCGACCACACCGAGGAGCCCCGCGCCCGCCGTCCCCGGCGGAACCGGAGTGCCAGCCGTGCCCAGGGCGCAGCCAACGCCACGTCCGTAGAGCATCACGAAGCCGCTCCGGCGGCTGCCGCCGGACACACCCACGCCGCCAAGGCGCCGGAGCCCGTCAAGGCTCCTGTGGCTGACAAACCGGTTGCCGCCAACGCGCCCATCATCCTGGGCGTAGGAGTTCCGGCCTCGGAGCTCTGACCAAGCAGTAGGGCAAGCCAATACAACGGCGCCCGGACGTGCCTGTGAATCACAGGCTGCGTCCGGGCGTCCGGCGTTAAGTCGCGAGGAACGCTAGGCTGGTGACTGACACGGGGTGCCGCGCAGAGAGCCGGCTGAGATCCACACCCGTTGAACCTGTCCGGTTAGCACCGGCGAAGGGATGTCTCCTTTGGCTTCAACTTCTGTCCTTCCCCCTGCAACACCCGTGGCGGCTCTGCCGGAAACCACAGCAACCCGGGCTGAGGTCCGGCCCGCACCAGGCCGCTCTTCTGCGGTCCAGATGCTGCGTGACGTTCCGCGGGTGCTGTCCATTGCCGGATCGGACCCTTCAGGGGGCGCGGGCGTCCAGGCCGACCTCAAAAGCATTGCTGCCCTTGGCGGCTACGGCATGGCGGCCATCACCGCGCTGACGGTCCAAAACACCCAGGGGGTCCAGGCGGTTCACGTCCCGCCTGCGTCCTTCCTGGGCCAGCAGCTCGATGCCATCAGCGATGACATCACCATCGACGCGGTCAAGATCGGCATGCTGGGCGACGCTGCGGTGATAGGCGTGGTCCGCGACTGGCTGGAAATGGTGCGTCCCGCCGTCGTCGTTCTTGATCCGGTGATGGTGGCCACGAGCGGCGACCGGCTGCTGCAGGAGTCTGCCGAGGCGGCCCTGCGGGAGCTGCTCCCGCTCGCGGACCTGATCACCCCCAACCTGGCCGAACTGGCCATCCTGGTGGGGGAGCCGCAGGCGAGGGAATGGCACGACGCGCTCGGGCAGGGGCAGCGGTTGTCCGCCGCGACCGGTGCCACCGTCCTGGTCAAGGGCGGCCATCTCGACGGCGGTGCGTGCCCGGATGCCCTGGTCAACGCTGCCGGGCTCCTCGCCCAGGAGGTGGTGGAGGTAATGGGGGACAGGATCCCCACCCGCAACAGCCACGGCACCGGCTGCTCGCTGTCATCGGCCATGGCCACGGCTCACGCCCGGCTGGGGGACTGGGAAGCCGCATTACGGCAAGTGAAGCCCTGGCTGGTGGGCGCGCTGCAGGCCGCTGACCAACTTGAGGTGGGCGCGGGCAACGGCCCCATCAACCACTTCCACCACATGCAACAGGTTCCGGCAGCCGGCGAGTTCGCGCAGACGCTGCGCCGGGCGTCGGAGCCGGATCTTGCAGCCATCTACGGGCTGGATTTCATCCGCGACCTGGCGGCCGGCACATTGGCTGAGGAACAGTTCGCCTATTACCTCGCCCAGGACGCCATCTACCTCAACGGCTATTCGCGGGTCCTCGCCCGGGCCAGCGCGCTGGCGCCCACGGAAGCCGCCCAGCTGTTCTGGGCAAAGTCGGCCCAGCAATGCCTAGAGGTCGAGTCCGAACTACACCGCACGTGGCTAAGCACCAGGACTGTGGACTCAGTCCTTGGACCTGTCACCAAGTCCTATGTGGACCACCTGCTGGCGGCCTCGGCCTCCGGCAGCTACGCGGTCCTCGTGGCGGCTGTACTGCCGTGCTTCTGGTTGTATGCCGAAGTGGGACAGACCCTCCACGCGGAGTTCGTGGCTGCGGGTGCACCGGCAGTACATCCTTATGCCGACTGGCTTCGGGCCTATGCTGACGAGGACTTCGCCCAGGCCACCCGCGAGGCGATCGCCTTGGCTGACGACGCCGGCCGGAGTGCATCCGCGGATGAACGGGCGGCAATGCTCGTGGCTTTCAGGCAGTCGTGCCGGTTCGAGGTGGAATTCTTCGACGCGCCGCGAATTCATTCCTGACAGGCTACGGCCCGTGCGGCCTGTACGATAGTCAGGCACGGTTTTGGATTGTCAGTGCAGTACCTGCTTGTGGGTCCTATCACAGACAACCTGCCGTAACCAGCCTCATTTGCGGCCGAAGGCAAAATTAGCGTATTCTAGATCTTCGGTGCTTACGCCAACACTTGGGTTACGACCCCACGGCGTTGAGGCACAGCGAGAACCCAGCCAATTATGGAACAGGGTTCAGCACGCAAATTTAGTAATAAACGTCGAGAGAAGTGAGTTCCCAAGTGGTGTACGCGATTGTCCGCGCAGGCGGCCGCCAAGAGAAGGTTTCCGTTGGAGACTTCGTTACCCTGAACCGCGTCCCCGGTGGAGCCGGCAGCACCTTTGAGTTGCCCGCACTGCTCCTGGTAGACGGTGACAAAGTCACCTCTGCTGCTGCGGACCTGGCCAAGGTAACGGTTACGGCTGAGATCCTCGAAGACCTCCGTGGTCCGAAGATCGTCATCCAGAAGTTCAAGAACAAGACCGGTTACAAGAAGCGCCAGGGTCACCGTCAGGAATTGACCAAGGTCAAGATCACGGGTATCAAGTAACTCTTCGTTACTGTTCAGGTTCTTCAGCAGATTCCCCAGAATTTAAAGGCAGGCATTTCAAATGGCACATAAAAAAGGCGCGAGTTCCACTCGCAACGGTCGTGACTCCAACGCCCAGTACCTCGGCGTCAAGCGCTTCGGCGGCCAGGTAGTTTCCGCAGGCGAGATCATCGTCCGCCAGCGTGGCACCCACTTCCACCCGGGCGCCGGCGTTGGACGTGGCGGCGACGACACACTGTTCGCACTGGCTCCGGGAGCCGTCCAGTTCGGCACCCGCCGCGGTCGCCGCGTTGTCAACATCGTTGCTGCTGCAGCTGCAGAGTAACAAATAGTTCTGAAGCGGTGGAGCGGGCCATTTTGGTCCGCTCCACTGTTCTTTTAACCGCATTACAATCGTCTTGGCGCCCTTGGGCGTCCAGGAAACAGCACTGAGGAGATCCACGTGGCGAGCTTTGTAGACCGGGTAGTACTGCACGTATCCGGCGGTACCGGCGGCCACGGCTGTGTCTCTGTCCACCGGGAGAAGTTCATCCCACTGGGCGGACCCGACGGCGGTAACGGCGGCGACGGCGGCAACGTAATCCTGCGCGTTGACCACCAGACCACTACCCTGCTCGACTACCACCACTCCCCGCACCGCCACGCCACCAACGGCGGGTCCGGCATGGGCGACTGGCGCGGCGGCAAGAGCGGCGAGACCCTCATCCTGCCCGTGCCCGACGGCACCGTGGTCAAATCCAAGGACGGCACCGTCCTGGCAGACCTGGTCGGCGAAGGCGCAGAATACGTGGCGGCCGCAGGCGGCCAGGGCGGCCTGGGTAACGCATCGCTGTCCTCGCAGAAGCGCCGTGCCCCGGGCTTCGCCCTGCTGGGCATCGAGGGTGACGCCCGTGACATTGTGCTGGAACTGAAGTCCATCGCCGACATCGCGCTGGTGGGTTTCCCCTCTGCCGGCAAATCCAGCCTGATCGCGGCCATGTCCGCCGCGCGGCCCAAGATCGCCGACTACCCCTTCACCACGCTGATCCCGAACCTGGGTGTTGTCCAGTCCGGCGATGTCCGCTTCACCATTGCAGACGTTCCGGGCCTCATCGAGGGCGCCAGCGAAGGCAAGGGCCTTGGCCACCACTTCCTGCGCCACGTGGAGCGTTGCGCCGCCCTGGTACACGTGCTCGACTGCGGCACGCTGGAATCGGACCGCGACCCACTGGCAGACCTGGCCATCATCGAGGCCGAACTGGACAAGTACTCCGTAGACATGAGCTACGCGGGTGCCGACGGCGAAGTGGTTCCGCTGAACCACCGTCCGCGCCTGGTCGCACTGAACAAGGTGGACCTCCCGGACGGCAAGGACATGGCTGAATTCGTCCGCCCCGAACTCGAGTCACGCGGCTACCGGGTCTTCGAGATCTCGGCCACCAGCCACGAGGGTCTCCGCCAGCTGGGCTTCGCCATGGCGGAAATCGTCCAGGCCGCCCGTGCCGCCCTCGCGGCCGCCCCGCCCAAGGTCCAGCCGCCCATCCTGCGGCCCCGCGCCGTCAACGAGTCCGGCTTCAAGATCCGCCGCGAGGAAAAGAACCTCGAACCGCTCTTCCGCGTCCTGGGCGACAAGCCTGTCCGCTGGGTCAAGCAGACCGACTTCACCAACGAGGAAGCCATCGGCTACCTCGCCGACCGTCTGGCCAAGCTCGGCGTCGAAAACGAACTGTTCAAGCAGGGCGCCAAGCCGGGCGACGCAGTCGTGGTCGGCGAGGACGACGGCGTCGTCTTCGACTGGGAGCCCACCATGATGGCCGGAGCCGAAATGCTCGCATCACCGCGTGGCACGGATATCCGTTTCGCGGACGTCGGCGACCGCCCCACCCGTGGCCAGAAGCGTGACGAGCAGCAGGAACGCAAGGATGCCAAGGCCGCCGCCCGCGCCGAGCTCGAAGCCGAGCGCAAGGCCGGGATCTGGACCGAATCGGTCAGCAGCCGCCGCGCTGCCACGCCGCTCAAGGAGAGTGGACTGGGCGCAGAAGATGACCAGTAGCTCCGTCTCCGCGGTCCCGCGGAAGCGCGCCGCGGACCGTAGTGTGCTCTCGGATGCCCGCAGGATTGTTGTTAAGGTCGGCTCATCGTCGCTGACCAGCATCAAGGGCGGCATCTCGGAAGAATCGCTGACCGCCCTCGCTGATGCGCTGGCAGCCAAGCGGAACTCCGGGACGGAGATCATCCTGGTGTCTTCCGGCGCCATCGCGGCCGGCCTGGCACCGCTGGGTCTCGCCAAGCGGCCACGGGACCTGGCTACGCAGCAGGCTGCGGCCAGCGTGGGCCAGGGACTGCTCATGGCCCGTTACACCCAGGCGTTCGGTGCCCATGGCGTGACCGTCAGCCAGGTGCTGCTCACCGCCGATGACCTGATGCGCCGGAGCCAGCACACCAACGCCTTCCGTGCCCTGGACCGGCTCCTCAACCTTGGCGTCGTTCCGGTGGTCAACGAAAACGACACCGTGGCCACGCACGAGATCCGTTTCGGTGACAACGACCGCCTTGCGGCCCTGGTGGCCCACCTGGTCCGCGCCGACGCGCTGGTGCTGCTCTCCGACGTCGACTCCCTGTATGACGGTCCGCCGTCGCACGGTGCCAAGCGGATTCCGCTCGTGGAAGGTCCGCATGACCTCGACGGCGTCACCATCGGCAAGGCAGGCAAAGCCGGCGTCGGAACCGGCGGCATGACCACCAAAGTGGAAGCCGCCACCATCGCGGCCGGTTCAGGGATCCATGCCCTGGTCACGTCCACCGCCAACGCTGCCGCCGCCCTGGCCGGCGAGGACGTTGGCACCTGGTTCAAGGTCAATGGCGCCCGCAAGCCGGTCCGGCTGCTGTGGCTTGAGCACCTTGCCTCCGTGCATGGCAGGCTGATTCTCGACGACGGCGCCGTCAAGGCAGTGCGCCACCGCCGCACTTCGCTGCTTCCGGCCGGCATCTCCGCGGTGGACGGCGATTTTGAGGCGGGCGACGCCGTCGAAATCGTCAGTGCCGACGGCACCGTCATTGCCCGCGGCCTGGTCAACTATTCCGCCGCGGAACTGCCCCAGATGCTGGGACGGTCCACCAAGGAGCTGGGCAAGGCGCTGGGCCGCGGATATGACCGTGAAGTTGTTCACGTTGACGACCTGGTGCTGGTCTGAGCCTGCGGCTCGCCTAAACTTGGATCATGACTGAGGCACTGATTCACAACACTGCTGCGATTTCCGGGGATACCACTGCTGTTCCCGCTGCCCCGGAAGCGCTTGCATCAGCTGCCGTTCCGTTGTCCGCCGAGGACGTCGAAGCGGCGGTCCATGCCGTCGCTGACCGTTCCAAGCACGCGGCCCGCCGGATGGCGAGTGCCAACAGGGCATTGAAGGACCGTGGCCTGCGCGCCATCGGAGCTGCCCTGCTGGCGCGGAAGGACCAGATCCTGGCCGCCAACGCCAAGGATGTTGCCGCCGGCAAGGCCAACGGCACCTCGGCGGCCATGCTGGACCGGCTGACGCTTACTGACGCCCGCATTACCGGGCTCGTTGACGCCCTGGAGAACCTGGCCAACCTGCCCGACCCGGTGGGCAACGTGGTCCGCGGTCAGACGCTGCCCAACGGTCTCCGCCTGCGCCAAATCAACGTGCCCATGGGTGTCGTCGCAGCCATTTACGAGGCCCGGCCCAACGTCACCGTTGACATCGCCGGTCTCGCGCTCAAGAGCGGCAACGCCGTTATCCTCCGCGGCGGCACCGCCGCTGCAGCCACTAACGACGCCTTGGTCCACGTTCTCCGCGAAGCCCTGGACGGCGTGGGACTTCCCGCCGATGCCGTGCAGACAGTGGACCAGTACGGGCGGGAAGGCGCGAATGCGCTGATGCGGGCCCGCGGCCGGGTTGATGTCCTGATTCCGCGCGGGGGCAGGGACCTGATCCAGTCCGTGGTGCTGAACGCCGCCGTGCCGGTCATCGAGACCGGCGAGGGCAACGTGCATATCTTCATCGACGAATCCGCCAGCGAGGACATGGCGGTGGAGATCCTGCTGAACGCCAAAACCCAGCGGCCCAGTGTTTGCAACACCGTGGAGACACTGCTGGTCCATTCGCGGTCCACCGTGCTGCCCGCCGTCGCCGCCGCGCTGCGCGGCGCCGGGGTCACCCTCCACGCCGACGAGCGCATCCGTGCGGCGCTGCCGTCATCTGTTGAGTCGGTGCCGGCAACGGATGAGGATTGGGGAACCGAGTACATGGACCTGGACCTCGCCGTGGCCATGGTGGACAGCCTGGATGACGCCGTCAAGCACATCCGGACCTGGTCCACAGGCCACACCGAAGCGATCCTCACCAACGACCTCGCCAACGCGGAGCGGTTCATCGCCGAGGTTGACTCTGCCGCGGTCATCGTCAACGCGTCCACGCGGTTTACCGACGGCGGCGAGCTGGGCCTCGGTGCCGAGGTTGGCATCTCCACGCAGAAGCTGCACGCCCGCGGCCCGATGGGACTGACTGAGCTCACCACCACTAAGTGGATCGTGCAGGGCGAGGGCCAGGTCCGCGGGTAGCAACGCGGTAATATAGACAGAAGTCCGGAACGGCGGGACAATCCGCTGCCACATCCTTGAACCTTAGGGGAGAAAATGCTGCTCCAGCAGATCGCCATGACCGTTGCCGAAGGCGGAGAACACGCACCCGCTCCGATCTGGGCTGAGCCGTGGGTGTTCGGCGTATCCATTTTCGCCATCCTGCTGGTGATGATGTTCGTTACGCTCTCCTACTCGAACCTGGGCAACCGGCACACCGTAACGGATGAGCACGCCGATCCGCACCGCCAGCACCCCAACAAGCACGACCACGGCCAAGGCCACTGAAATTTCCCGTGTTCTGCACCGTGACGGTGCGCAAAGGCGGCTGCGGCTGGGCGTGATGGGCGGGACGTTTGATCCCATCCACCACGGCCACCTTGTTGCAGCCAGCGAAGTGGCCGCCAAGTTCGGCCTGGATGAAGTGGTCTTTGTCCCCACCGGGCAGCCGTGGCAAAAGTCGCACAAGCAGGTCAGTGAGCCTGAGCACCGCTACCTCATGACGGTGATCGCCACGGCATCGAACCCCCGCTTCACCGTCAGCAGGGTGGATATTGACCGGCCCGGTCGCACGTATACCATTGATACCTTGCGGGATCTCCGGACCCAACGTCCGGATGCGGATCTGTTCTTCATTACCGGTGCGGATGCACTGGCGCAGATTCTGTCCTGGAAGGACATCGACGAGCTGTGGTCACTGGCCCATTTTGTCGGTGTGACACGGCCGGGACATGTGCTTGATGGCATGGGCCGCAAGGACGTCAGCCTCCTCGAGGTGCCTGCCATGGCCATCTCGTCCACGGACTGCCGTGTCCGTGTAGCCGGGAACAACCCCGTCTGGTACCTCGTGCCGGACGGAGTGGTCCAATACATCGCCAAATATGGTCTGTACGCCGAGGGATCAGATCCCGAGGACGTCCGAACTACCGAAACAGACGAGCCAGCCAGTACTGAATGAGTCCTCAATGAGTCAGGAAAAGCCCCCCGTCCGCAGCCGCCGCGAACTGCGGCAGGCCAGAGATGAGAACACGGCTCCCGGGTCCAACGGCCCGGGCCAGGTTTCGCCTGCCTCAAAACAACGGCGCGCGGCTGACGCCGCGGTGGATTCCGTCCCCGAGCAGTCCCAAGCGCAGCGGTCCTCGCAGATCCGGGCCCGCGACCGCGCGGCGCTGCGTGCCATCAAGGAACTCGAGGAGAAAGAGGGCCAGCTTTCCGCCGGCGGCCCTCCCACCCGCAGGCAGTTGCGGCTCCAGCAACTCAAGGAACAGGCCGTCACCTCGGCCAATCCCATCATTCCCGCTCCCATGGGGCAGCCCCTGCCAAGCCAAGCTGCGCCGAGCCAAACTGCGCCGAGCCAAACTGGGCCGAGCCAACCCAAGCCGGGGCAGTCCAAGCCGGGTCACGACAGTGGTGTATCCGCCGAAATGGCCGGGCCCGCCGCGCCGCCGAACGGTGCAGGTGTTCCGGCTGGCATGAGCGTGGAGCAGGCACTCGCAGCCCGCACGCTTATTGCCGAGCAGGCCAAGAACCAGCTGGCCAAGATGGAACACATCGCCTCGCTGGACCCCGAAGCAGTGGATCCGGACATCCTTGCGGAACAGATCGCCTTGGCCGAGCGCGCGGCGGTGCTTAACCGCCGGGCGATGGCCAAGCGGAAGCTGGCCGAGCAGGCCGCCCCTGCACAGCCAGTATCAGCACCCACGCAGGCTGCCAATCCGCAGGCCGCGGCCACCCACTCCGTTCCCCAGACGGGCCCGGCCACCGCCGACAACCTGGCCATGGTGACGCCGCTGGAATTCGTGCAGGTACCCGGTGTCGACCGTCCTGTGATGAAACCCCCGGCGACCTCCTACGTGCCGCTGGCGACCCAGGCCGGGCCTAAGGTCCGGCCTGGCGGCAAGGGCCGCCAGCCGTCCACTACGTCCAAAGAGCCGGCCGCGGGTTCTGCGCAGGCGGCCGCTTCGGGCCGTTCCCGGGTGATCGCCCGTGCGGAAGCTGCTGCCAGGGCCGCCGCGGCACCGAAGCGCGTCGTCCCCGTCCAGCCCGTCGTGGCCGATACGCCAGTGGGTGAGCCGGACGATCTGTTCGATGACCTGCCGCGCATCCCGGCACGGTCAGCTCATGGGCTGGAGCCGCTGGATGCGGCAACCGCAGGCCTGGCCCGCGCGAAACGGCTGCGGCTTATGCAGGTCCTCGTCCTGGCTTTTGGGATCGTGGCCCTTATTTCCGGCGTCATCCTCATCGTCAGCGGCATCTCCAGCTGACCAGGCAACGCCCTTTTACGAAGCTTTAGAAAACTATAAGGAGTCCCATGACTGCAACAGATTCATCCATCGCCATTGCCCGCCAAGCCGCCAAGGCAGCCGCGGACAAGATTGCCCACGACATCGTGGCCCTCGATGTCAGCGAACGGCTGGCACTGGCAGACGTCTTCCTCATCGCATCCGCGCCGAGCGAGCGCCAGGTCAACGCCATCGTTGACGGCATCGAAGAAGAACTTTCCAAGCAGGACCTCCGTCCGGTACGCCGCGAAGGCCGCTCCGGCGGGCGCTGGGTACTGCTGGATTACTCGGACATCGTCATCCACGTCCAGCATGAAGAAGACCGAGTTTTCTACGCCCTGGAGCGCCTGTGGAAGGATTGCCCGGTAGTTGACCTGCAGCTCGGCGAAGACACTTCAGCCAAGGCGACGGCGGCCTCCGACTCCGAATAGAAGGCCTTGCCGGCCCGAATATGCCCGATTTGGAATTTTCGGAAAAGCTGGTCTAAGATATTTGAGTTGCTCCGGGGAAACCGCAGAGTAACGAAGGTCCGGGGCTGTGGCGCAGCTGGTAGCGCACCTGCATGGCATGCAGGGGGTCAGGGGTTCGAGTCCCCTCAGCTCCACCGGATAATCCGCCGGAATCGAAAGATTCCGGCGGATTTTTTTGTTGCAGGAAAATGCGCCTCCCGATTGGCGCAGCGCGCAGATTTCTATTAAGCTGATCAGGTTGCTTCGGGCGGTCTGAACCGCGGAGGAGCACAAGTTTGGGGCTGTGGCGCAGCTGGTAGCGCACCTGCATGGCATGCAGGGGGTCAGGGGTTCGAGTCCCCTCAGCTCCACCAAACAGGACACAGGTCCGCAAAAATGAGCCACCCGGTTGGGTGGCTCATTTTTTGTCGCCCAAACAGGGAGCCGGAGAAGTAGGCGCCTAGTAGGTAGCGCTTAGATCCAATCACTCCGGCGCAGCGGCGGCCCGTCCCCGCCGGCACGCTGGACCAGGATCTGGTTGATGCCAGTGATCCCGGTTTCAAAGCCCAGGGCACTGGAAGCCATGTACAGCCGCCACACCCGCGCCCGGCCCAGGCTGGTGAGCCGGACGGCTTCGTCCCAGTTCTCTTCGAGCCTGCGCACCCACGCCCGCAGGGTCAGCGCATAGTGCCGGCGCAGGGCCTCCACGTCCAACACCTCGAACCCGCCGGATTCCAGCGCGCTGACCATCTCGCCCAGGCTGATCATCTCGCCGTCCGGAAAGACATAGCGCGGAATGAACGAATCCGGGTCCGGCTTCGTGGGGCCGGCGTTCCAGGAGATGGCGTGGTTGAGCAGCCGGCCGCCGGGACGGAGCAGGCCGTGCAGCACGTCGACATAGTGGGGTGTCTGTTCCCGGCCCACATGTTCGGACATGCCGATGGAGCTGATGGCGTCGAACGGCCCGTCGGAGATATCCCGGTAATCCTGGACCCGGATGTCGATGTTTTCGGTCAATCCGGCGTCGGCAGCACGTTTGCGCGCCAGCACGGCCTGTTCCGTTGAGAGCGTCACCCCCACCACCGTGACGCCGTAATGCTGCGCCGCGTGCAACGCGAAGCTGCCCCAGCCGCACCCCACGTCCAGTACCCTCATCCCGGGCTTCAGTCCAAGCTTCCGGCAGACAAGGTCCAGCTTGGCCTTCTGCGCGTCATCCAGTCCGGCCGGAAGGCCGCGGCCGGCAGGGGTGCCGCCGGCAGGGGCTCCGCCGCGGTCGGGTCCATCCGCCCACACCGCGCACGAGTAGACCATTGACGGTCCCAGCACGAGGGCGTAAAAGTCGTTGCCGACGTCGTAATGGTGCGAGATGGCCGCGGCGTCGCGCTGCCGGGTGTGGAGCCGGCCCTTCCGCGTGACCTTGGCCTCCTCCGGCGGCGGAGCAGGGTTGGGGCCCAGCGCGCCCAGCCGGACGGCCGTGCTCACCAGCGTGGCCAGTTCACGCGGAGTCAGGGGCCGGAAGGGGCCGGGCTCGGAAAACTTCCCCACCGAGCTGAGTGCCGTGAAGGCCGCAAAGATGTCGCCGGGGGCATCGATGTCCCCGGCGACGTAGGCGCGGCTGAGCCCGAGCTGGCCCGGCGACCACAGGATCCGGCGCAGGGCGCGGCGTGACCTGAATTCTACGACCGGGGCGTTAGGCGGCCCCGCCTCGGAACCGTCCCACGCGCGCAGCCGCAGCGGTATCTCCGACGTCCCCAGGACGATGCCCAGTGCGTTTGCCAGCAGCGACGCTGCCCCTTTTTCCGTTGTCATGCTCCTCGCCTTTCGTCCGCCTAGGCCCAACAGTACGACGGCGGCGCGCGCCTGTCAGCGCAGCGCCACGATTATCATGGGGGAGTGAATGAGATGTTGCCTCCGTGCCACGAATGCTCCAGCGCTTACACCTACGAGATGGGTGCGCTCCTGGTCTGCCCGGAATGCGGCCATGAGTGGTCCGCCGAGGCAGCGGAGGCGGCGGCAGAGGCCGGGCCGCGGGTCATCAAGGATGCAGTGGGCAACATCCTCGCCGACGGCGACACGGTCACGGTGATCAAGGACCTGAAAATCAAGGGCAGCTCCGGTGTCATCAAGGTGGGCACCAAGGTCCGCGGGATCAGGCTCATGGACGGTGTGGGCGATCACGATATCGACTGCAAAGTGGACGGCGTGGGGCCGATGCAGCTCAAATCCTCCGTGGTGAAAAAGGTCTAGCCGGAACAGGTCAAGAGCATGGACTACGGAACCACCGACGTTGTGGTCATCGGCGCGGGGCAGGCGGGTCTCTCCGCCGCCTACCACCTGCAGCGCCGGGGGCTGGACTACAGGGTCCTCGACGCGGAGGAAGGTCCGGGCGGCGCCTGGCGCCACCGGTGGAAGAGCCTCGTCATGGCCACGGTCAACGGCATTAGTGACCTTCCCGGCATCGCGAAGCCTGACGTGGATCCCACGGAATCCAGCTCGGAGTTCCTGAGCCGGTACTTCGCCGGTTACGAGCGGGACCTCGGGATTGAGGTCCTGCGCCCGGTCAAGGTCACCTCGGTTGCCAGGGAAGACGCCGATCCGGCAGGACTCCTGCGGATCAGCACCGACACCGGCGACTGGTCAGCGAAGGCGGTCATCAACGCAACCGGAACGTGGACCCGGCCGTTCTGGCCCATCTACCCGGGCCGAGCCACGTTCCGGGGCCGGCAGCTGCACGTGGCCGATTACGTCTCCGCCGAGGAGTTCCGCGGCATGCACGTCATCGTGGTGGGCGGCGGCATTTCCGCCGTCGGGCTGCTGGACGAGGTCTCGCAGGTGACCAGCACCAGCTGGTTCACCCGGCGGGAACCGGACTGGCGTGACGCCGCGTTCGACGCCCAGGCCGGCCACAACGCCGTCGCCCTCGTGGAGGAGCGCGTGCGGCAGGGCCTGCCGCCGCAAAGCGTGGTGGCCGTGACCGGCCTCATCTGGACGCCCTCGCTGAGGGCGGCAGCACAACGCGGTGCGCTGGACCGTCGTCCCATGTTCACCGCCATAGAGCCCGACGGCGTCCGGCTCACCGATGGGAGCTTGCTCCGTGCCGACGTCATTCTGTGGGCCACCGGATTCCGTGCCGAGCTCGAACACCTGGCACCGCTGCATCTCCGGGGACCGGGCGGCGGCATCGCCATGGAAGGGACCCAGGTGGCAATCGAGCCGCGTGTCCATCTGGTGGGGTACGGGCCGTCGTCGTCCACCATCGGCGCCAACAGGGCGGGCCGGGCGGCCGTCACCGCCATCCTCAAACTGCCCGCGCTTGCACCAACCGCATCAACAACCAGTACATGACCAGACGGCAGGAACCAGTGGCACAGAACAATCTTGAGGACATCCTCGGCACGCTCCGGCGCCACCCGGATGTCGAAGCCCCGAACCTCCAGGCCTGGGACGCCACGGACCGGCTCCTGCTGGAAGCTGCCGCAGCCCGGACGGAACCGGATACCCGGCTGGCCGTGATCGGCGACCGCTTCGGTGCTCTCACCCTCGGTGCACTTGGCACCCTGGGAGTCCGCCGGGTCCGTGTGCACGAGGATCTCGTCACGGGGGAGCGCGCCCTGCGGAACAACGCTGCGGCTGTGGGGCTCGCAGCGGCGGATCCCGGAGCCGTTGGCGCCACTGGGTTCGAACAATTTCCGTTGGGGGAGGAGCTGCTGTCCGGCGCGGAGCTGGTGCTGCTTCAACTCCCGCGGACCCTGGCGGAGCTTGAAGAAATCGCAGCCGCCGTGGCGCGTTATGCCGCCCCTGATGTGGTGCTGCTCGCCGGCGGGCGGATCAAACACATGTCCCTGGGAATGAACGCTGTCCTCGAACGCTATTTCGAGACGGTCCAGCCGCAGCTGGCGCGGCAGAAGTCCCGGATCATCCTGGCCAGCGGCGCCCGGCAAACTGGGATGCACGAGTGGAGTCCCGCCGTCGAACGCCTCGCCGAGCTGGACCTGGACGTTGCCGCACATGGTGCCGTCTTTGCTGGAGCGAAACTGGATATCGGGACCAGGTTCCTCCTGACCTTCCTGCCGGAGATGCCTCAGGCCGGGCACGCCGTCGATCTGGGCTGTGGCACCGGCATCCTCGCCGCCATGTACGCCCGCCAGAACCCGGCGTCACGGGTCACGGCCACGGACCGGTCCGCAGCCGCCGTCGCTTCCGCCCGCGCTACGGCGCAGGCCAACGGCCTCGAGGAACGGATTACGGCCCTCCAGGATGACGCCATGAGCACCCTCCCTGCCGGAAGCGCCGAGCTGGTCCTGCTGAATCCGCCCTTCCACCTGGGCGCCAGTGTTCATGCCGGAGCGGGCATCAAACTGTTCGAGGCGGCAGCGAGGGTCCTGGCTCCGGGCGGTGAGCTGTGGACGGTCTTCAACCGGCACCTGCAGTACCTCCCGGCGCTGGAGCGGCTGGTGGGTCCCACCACTGTGAGGGGCGGCAATCCAAAGTTCACGGTGGCGGTCAGCACCAGGCGGCCATAGGCGTGCCAGCACGGCAAGGTGGCGCCCCCGGCCGCGGCGCGGCCCCACCTCCGGCTCTGGGCGTTGATCAGGAGGTAACGTACGATTCAGACATCATCATGAATACGCGGCCGAAAACCTAGGGGAGACCGTGCCAGAAATCCGCCAGTCCTCGGCGCCACGGCGCGGGACCAATCTTCCGCGCATGGGGGACTTCAACCTCACGGTCATCCTGGATGCCATCCGCCGGTCATCCGGGGGGCTCAGCCGCGTGGAGCTCGCCCAGATTGTGGGCCTTTCGCCGCAGACCATCTCCAACATCTCCCGCCGCCTGCTGGACCAGCACCTGATCGTCGAAGCCGGCAAAGAAGGCAGCGGCCCCGGCAAGCCGCGCACCATGCTTCGCCTCAACCCGGGCGGCATGTATGCCATCGGCGTCCACCTGGACCCCGCCGTCACCACGTTCGTGGTCCTCGATCTTGTGGGCGCCGTTGTACAGCATTCACGGATTAGAACACCCGGCGGGAATGATCCTGCCGCCGTCATGTCCACCATGGCCACCGAGATCGAACAGTTGGTTGCCGAGTCCGGCGTGGACACCAGCCGGATCGCCGGCCTGGGCCTGGCCGCTCCGGGACCCATCGACCTGGACAACGGCACCGTGGTGGACCCGCCGCTGCTGCCGGGCTGGGACCGCGTGGAGCTTCGGGACGCCCTGGCCAAGGCCACCGGCTATTCCGTCCTGGTGGATAAGGACGTCACCAGCGCCGCCGTCGCCGAGACATGGGCCGGGGGGCCCAGCGGCTCGGGCAGTTTCATCTTTATGTACATGGGCACCGGTATCGGCTGCGGCATCGTCCTCAACGATGAGGTGGTCCGTGGAACGTCAGGAAACGCCGGCGAGATCGGCCACATCGTGGTGGACCCCGATGGCCCGGTCTGCGACTGCGGACTGCGCGGCTGCGTGAAGTCCTCAGCCATCCCGCAGGTGCTCGTGGCGGAGGCCGTTGCCGCCGGAATCCTGGACGGGTCCGGAAAGCACACCAGCGGAGCCGAAGTGCAGCAGAGCTTCTCCCAGCTGTGCGACCTTGCCGATGCCGGCGACGCCAAGGCCATGGCGATCATCGACAAGTCAGCCGTGCTGGTGGCCCGGGCCGTCTCCGTGGTCACTAACACGCTGGATGTGGAGCGGGTTGTGTTCGGCGGGCCCTTCTGGAGCCGGATCGCCGACCGCTACCTGGAGAAGATCCCGGCCCTGGTGGACGCCAACAGCGCGGCCCGCCTGATCCACACCATCGAAGTTGTCGGCACGGGAGTCGGTGAGGACGTGGGCGCCATCGGAGCTGCCTGTCTGGTCCTGGAGCATACACTGGCGCCCCGGGCGCAGCGGCTTCTCCTGGAAGTCTGAACCGGACGTCTGACCGGGGCCTCCTTGCCAGTGGCAGGAGCCCCATCTAGCATGTGGATATCGCCGCGGCTGGGGCCCGCATATACAGGGGACGGCAGCCATTGACTGAATGGAGCACCAATGCGCCGGGCCCTCAAAATCACCTCACTCATCGCTGCAGCGGGCTTTGTGCTGACGGCGTGTTCCCCTGCCGTCCCCGAAGCGGAGACCAAAACGCTGAAGGTGGTCTATCAAAAGACGGATTCCTTCACTGCCCTGGACACGCTCTTCCAGTCGGCCAAGCAGGAGTTTGAGGCCGCCAACCAGGGCGTCACGGTTGCCCTGGAGCCTATCCAGGCGAACGACGACGACTACGGCACCAAGCTTGCCCTCGCTCTCCGTTCGCCCTCCACCGCCCCGGACGTCTTCTATGAGGACACCTTCAAGGTGCGTTCCGACGTCGACGCCGGGTACCTACTGAAGCTCGACAGCCACCTGGACGGGTGGAAGGACTGGGACACCTTCGATGACGGCGCTAAGGCGGCCGGCCTGGGGGACGACGGCGGCACGTACGCGGTCCCGCTGGGCACCGACACCCGCGCTATCTGGTACAACAATAAGGTACTCACCGCCGCGGGCGTCAGCGTCCCGTGGGAGCCCCGCACCTGGGAGGACATCCTGGACACCGCCCGGAAAATCAAGGCCAGTGATCCCACCGTTGTGCCGTTCAACATGTACGCCGGCAAGGCCACCGGCGAAGGCACCGTGATGCAGAGCTTCTACGAACTGCTCTACGGAACGGAATCCGAACTCTACGATGCCGACGCCAAAAAGTGGGTGGTCGGTTCCCCGGGGTTCACCGACTCGTTGGCGTTCCTCAAGACCCTCTACGACGAAAAACTGGCCGTCTCCCCGGCGGAGGCCCTCGACGCGAATGTGTGGAAGAAGGTCTTCGGCGAATGGCTGCCGCAGGGCAAGATGGGCGCAACCGTGGAAGGTTCCTACACGCCGTCGTTCTGGCAGAAGGGCGGCAGCTACGAATGGGCCGAGTACGGGCAGGACATGGGCGTCACGGCCTTCCCCACCCAGAACGGCCAGGCACCCGGCGGCGTCAGCATGTCCGGCGGCTGGACCCTGGCGGTAGGGGCGGAGACCAAAAGCCCCGACCTCGCGTTTGAGTTCCTCGCCACGGCCCTGAACCAAAAAAACTCCCTGGCCTTCAACATCGCCAGCTCCCAGATCGCCGTGCGGAAGGACGTCGCCGCCGACGCCGGCTACCAGGCGGCCAACCCGTTTGTGAAGGACGTGTCCGAGCTTGTGGCCGTCACGCACTACCGGCCAGCCACGGCCGACTATCCCCGGATTTCGGCGGCCGTCCAGGAGGCCACGGAAGCCGTGATCACCGGGGCGAAATCCCCGGAGCAGGCAGCCGCCGACTATGACACGGCGGTGAAGGGCATCGTGGGTGAGGCCAAGACCGTCGCCAAGTAGCCTGTGGCGGTTTCCCTCAGGCGTGACCGGTCCGGCCACCGGCGGCGTTACTCCGGACTCCGGCGCCAGGCACGGCTGCTCCCCGTACTCCCGGCCGTGGTTCTCCTGCTCGTGTTTTTGGCCGGTCCCGTGCTGTGGGCCTTCCACGCGTCATTCACCAATGCAGCCCTGACCGGCCGCAATGCCCGCAGTCCCGGCTGGATCGGGTTCGACAACTACGCCAGGCTCCTGTCCGATCCGGTGCTGCCGCTCTCGCTGGGCCTGACTGTCCTGTTCGTGGGCGGCTCTGCCATCCTGGGCCAGAACCTGCTGGGGCTCACCCTCGCGGTGCTGATGCTGCGGTCCCTCCGCCCGGTGGCTGCCGTCGTCGGAACCGCGGTGGTGGCTGCATGGGTGCTGCCCGAGATCGTCGCCGCCTTCGCCGCCTACGCTTATTTCAGCCGGGACGGGACCCTGAACCAGTTGCTGGGCGGGCTGGGGTTCGGACAGACAGACTGGCTGTATTCGTTCCCGATGGTTGCCATCCTGCTTGCCAACATCTGGCGTGGCACGGCGTTCTCCATGCTGGTGTACCGCGCCGCGCTCAATGACATCCCCGGCGAGGTCACGGAGGCCGCGCTGATGGACGGTGCGGGTGGCTGGCAGCGGCTGGCCTTCATCACCATCCCCATGATCCGGGGCAGCATCGCCACCAACCTCATGCTTATCACTCTGCAGACGCTGGCGGTGTTCACCCTCATCTGGGTCATGACAGCGGGCGGTCCCGCCAACGCCAGCACCACGCTGCCGGTGATGGCGTACCTGGAGGCCTTCAAGTTCGGCGACATCGGCTACGGCACCGCGGTGGCGTCGGTGCTGATCCTCATTGGCGTGGTGTTCGGTGCCGCCTACGTCCGGCTCCTGCGGGAGGGGAAACCATGACGACGACGGCGGGGACCGCCCGGGGGCAGCTCCGGTCCGGGACGGGCGCAGTTTCCCGCGCCCGGCAGCGTGCCCGGATGCCGGCGGACGTGTCCCTGGTCCTGATCGGCGCCTGCTTTGTCCTGCCGCTGCTCTGGCTGGTGTTTGCGTCCCTTGATGCCTCCGCCGGGCATGAGGCAAGGCTCCCCGGTAGGGTCTCCCTGGAAAACTTTGCCGCCATCATGACGCCGGGGCTGCTGTTCCAGCCGCTTTGGAACAGCATGGTGATGTCCGCCGGCACGGCCGCCGTGAACCTCGTGGCAGCAGTCCTGGCCGCCTACCCGCTGTCCCGCTACCAGTCCAGGTTCAACAAGCCGTTTATGTACACCGTCCTGTTTGGAACCTGCCTTCCCATCACGGCCATCATGGTGCCGGTGTATGGGTTGTTTGTGCAGCTTCAACTGCTGGATTCGATGCCCGCCACGATCTTTTTCATGGCCACCACCACGTTGCCCATGGCCATCTGGATGACGAAGAACTTTATGGACGCGGTCCCGGTGTCGTTGGAGGAAGCCGCCTGGGTGGACGGTGCGTCAGGATTGACGGCGCTGCGGACCATCGTCCTGCCCCTGATGCGGCAGGGGCTGGGCGTGGTGTTCATTTTTGTGTTCATCCAGGCCTGGGGGAACTTCTTCGTCCCGTTCGTCCTGCTCCTGTCCGAAGCCCGGCAGCCAGCGGCGGTGTCGATCTTCAGCTTCTTCGGACAGCACGGCGCAGTGGCGTACGGCCAGCTGGCCGCCTTCTCCATCCTGTATTCAGTCCCGGTGCTGGCCCTCTACGTCATTGTGGCCAAGGGCGCGGGGAGTTCCTTCGCGCTCTCGGGTGCAGTGAAGGGCTGAGCGCGGCCCGGGGCTAGCGATGCGGGCCGAGCCGTCAGTCGATGTCCTCGACCACCACTCCGAAGGGGATACTGTCATCGAGGTGGGCCTGGTGGCCGGTGGGACCCGCGTTGTAAGTAACCCGGACACCATGGGACTTGTCGGCAGCGGACTGCTGCAGGACAGGCTTGACGGCAAGGATAAACCTCTCGCTCTTGTCGGCGAGAAACTCTTTGTAACTGGCTGGAAGCTCACTCATTCCAACAGGATAAACCTGCCGACCCGCGATGGGGAGGGGTCCCCATTGCGGCCGGACCGGGAGGTGGCTTGGATAGGATGGCGGACGGAGTGCAGCCGCGCGGCAGCACACCCGGGCTAACATCCGTAGACCACCAGCCATCAGGGGGAAATCCATTGCTTCAGACCAGTGCGCCCGCACGAATCGACCCGGCGGAACTGGCCCGGGCACAGCAGGTGGTGGCGAACATTTCCCGGAGTTTCGATGCCAAGGTAGTGGGCCAGGCTCGGCTGCGTGAATCCCTGCTGGTGGGCCTGATGACCGGTGGGCACATCCTGCTCGAAAGCGTTCCGGGGCTGGCGAAGACCACCGCCGCCCAAACCGTGGCCGAAGCCGTGAGCGCGGAGTTCCGCCGGATCCAGTGCACCCCGGACCTGCTTCCCAGCGACATCGTGGGCACGCAGATCTACGACGCCGCCAAGGGCACCTTCATCACGCAGCTGGGGCCGGTGCACGCCAACATCGTCCTGCTTGACGAGATCAACCGCTCCAGCGCCAAGACCCAGAGCGCCATGCTGGAGGCCATGCAGGAGCGGCAGACCTCCATCGGGGGAGTGGAGTACCGGCTGCCGTCCCCGTTTATGGTGCTGGCCACCCAGAACCCCATCGAGCAGGAAGGCACGTACCAGCTGCCGGAGGCGCAGATGGACCGCTTTATGCTCAAGGACGTGCTGGACTACCCCACGCCGGCCGAGGAAACGGAAATCATCCGCCGGATCGATGCCGGGGTCTTCAGCGCCGAGCAGAAGCCGGCGGCCGCGGCCTCGTTGGACGCCGTCATCGGCGTGCAGGAGCTGGTGAAGCGGATCTACATCGACCCGGCCATCATCAACTACATCGTGGGCCTGGTGTTCGTCACCCGGAACGCCGGGCAGTACATCGACCAGCGCCTCGCCGGCTTCATCGAATTCGGCGCCAGCCCGCGCGCCAGCATTGCCTTCAGCCAGGCCGCCCGGGCAGTGGCACTGCTCAACGGCAGGGACCATGTGATCCCGGAGGACGTGAAGTCCCTCGCTCACCGTGTGCTGCGGCACCGCCTCATCCTGGGGTTCGACGCCGTTGCGGAGCAGGTGCCGGTGGAGACGATCATCGATGCGGTCGTAGCCTCCGTCCAGACTCCCTGAGGCTGTGGTGACCAGCCTCCTGCAACGCGTGAAGTCGAAGATGGCCATCTTCGCCCACCGGAAAGCCCGCGGCATGCTCGACGGCGAATACGGTTCCGTCTTCCGCGGCCGCAGCCTCGACTTTGATGACCTGCGCGCCTATATCCCCGGGGACGATGTCCGCGACATCGACTGGAAGGCTTCCGCCCGGTTCGGATCGCCGCTCATCAAACGGTATGTCGCCGTACGGCGCCAGACCGTCCTGCTGATTGCCGATACAGGACGGGGCATGGCTGCCGAGTCCCGCGACGGCGAAACCAAGAAGGACATCGCCGTGATGGCATTCGGTGTGGTGGGTTACCTGGCGCATCGGCACGGCGACGTTGTGGGCCTGGTCTGCGGCGATCGCAACGGGACTCGCTCCATCCCGGCCAAAGCCGGTGAGCCGCATCTGGAACGGCTCCTGCGCGAGGTTGACGCATCCACCTCCCTGGACTCAGGCCCGAGCAGGATCGAGGGCCAGCTGGAATACGTGGCCCGCAACGTCAAGGGCCGGTTCCTGCTGTTTGTGGTGTCCGACGAACATGCCGCCGGCCCCGACACCGAACAGCTGCTCCGCCGGCTCCGTGCCCAGCATGAGGTCCTTTGGCTCACCATCCGGGACGCTGACTTGGCCGGGGAAGGCCTTACCGGCCAGGACGCCTTCAGCGTGGCAGACGCCTCCGTGCTGCCGGCGCACCTGGCAGCATCCCCGGCAATCGCGGCGGCCTATGCCACGGCAGCAGGGGAGCGGGACGCCGCCCGGCAGGCAATGCTCCGCCGCGCCGGCATCACCCAAGGCCACGTGGCCGGCAGCAGCGCGGTCATCACGGAACTCTTCGCCCTCCTGGAAAGGCACCGGCGTGCCGGCTGACCCGGGCATCTACGGACCCCTCCAGTACAGCCAGGCGTGGCTGTGGACCGGGCTCGCCCTACTGGCAGCGGTCCTGGGCTGGTACGCGTTCGTTTTCCTGAGCACGCGCAAACCGAAGGTGCCGGAGCAGGCGCCCCGGTTCGCGCCGCCGTCGGACCTTGCAGGCCTCAAGGTGGCCTACCTGCAAAAGATCGACGCCGTCACAGCCAACGCCGCCGCCGGGCTGCTGACCGCACGGGAGTCGCACCAGGAACTGAGCCTGCTGGTCCGCCGGTTCGCCCGCGACGTCACCGGCATCGACGCCCCCAGGATGACCCTTGCGGAGCTGCACGGGCACCCGCTGCCCCCAGTGGCCGAGGCCGTCCGCAAGATCTACCCGGGCGAGTTCGGCCTGGAACCGCTGCCGCCGGTCGCGGAATCGGCCGCGACTGCCCGCCAGGCGGTGCGGCAATGGAACTGATGTTCTGGTGGCTGATCCCGCCGGCGCTGGTCATCGCGGCCCTGGCCGGATGGCGCGCCTTCCGCCCGGACCGCCACGCAAACGCTCGACGGCGGCCGGTGGCCAATGCGGACCGCCTCACCGCGCTGCCCGAATACCAGGCCGCCCTCCGGCGGCACCGCCGCTGGCTGGCGGTGGCCGCGCTCGCGGCCGCAACCCTGCTGGTCTCCGCGGTGACCGCGGCGGCGCGTCCGGTGGAGCTGACCACCATCCAGCCGGAACAGCGCAACCGGGACATCATGCTGTGCCTGGACACGTCGGGCTCGATGAGCAGCGCCGACGCGGCTGTGGTGCAGGTGTTTGCCGAACTGGCGAAGGAGTTCGACGGCGAACGGATCGGCCTCACCGTCTTCGACAGCAGCGCCGTCCAGGTCTTCCCCCTCACCGACGACTACGGGTATGTCCAGGAACAACTCCGGCTGGCCCAAGACGCGTTCGAGGGAAGCCCCGGCAGCGCGGGGTTCCTGGACGGCACCTGGAACGGCCGCGGATCGTCACTGATCGGCGATGGCCTGGCATCCTGCGTCAACGGGTTCCCGGACACCGGCGCCGCGGATGCACGCAGGGCGGAGACCGGCACTCCTGACGCCGGTCAGCGGCGCTCGCGGTCCATCGTCCTGGCAACGGACAACTACCTGTCCGGCGATCCCATCTTCACCCTGGAACAGGCGGCCGCCCTGGCCAAGGAGCGCGATGTGCGCATTTACGCCCTGAACCCCGGCGACTTTGACTACGGACCCGGCCCAGGCCAGCCCGGAGCCAGGTTGCGCACAGCGGCCGAAGCCAGCGGTGGGGCGTACCACCAACTGGACAGCCCGGATGCCGTGGTGGACATCGTCCATTCCGTGCAGGAAACCGAAGCCACGGCCATGAAGGGTGCACCCCGGGCCGTGGTCTCGGACCGGCCTGAGCTGCCGCTCACGCTGGCATTCCTGTCCGGCCTGGTTCTGGCGGGCGCATCGTGGAGGCTCCGGCCATGACTCTGCAACCGATCCTGCCCTGGTGGGTTATGGCCCCGCTCATCGCTGCGACCGTGCTGTTTCTGGTCTGGCGTCTCGTCCAAGCGTCGAGGGTGCTCTCTGCCGGTACACGCCGCGACTGGCTGTTCAGAATTGCCCTGGTGCTGCTGCTCCTGACTGCGGCGCTCCGACCGGGTGTCCCCGGCGGGAGTTCCCAAGCCGCGGCGGCGGATGTCAACGTATTCTTCGTGGTGGACACCAGCAGCAGCATCGCTGCCGAAGACTACGGCGACGGCTCGCCCCGGCTGGACGGGGTGCGGCAGGACATCATGGCCATCGCCGGTGAACTGGCCGGTGCCCGCTTTTCGCTCCTGACGTTCGACAGCAACGCCATCGTCCGGATGCCCCTCACCACCGACACCACCGCCCTGGACACCAGCGTGTCCGTCCTGCAGCCGCAGGTCACGGCATTTTCGAAGGGCAGCAGCGTCACCGCTGCTGGAACCTTGCTGGCGGAGCGGCTGCGCGCCGCGCGGGACAGCCATCCCGAACGGCCGCGCCTGGTCTACTACCTGGGCGACGGGGAACAGACCAGCGCCAAGGCGCCGGCGGCGATCAGGCTCGACGGCGGCCTGGTGGACGGCGGCGCGGTGCTCGGCTACGGCACGGCGGACGGCGGCCGGATGAAGGAAAACACGGGGCAGGGTTCGGGGCAGGACGCCGGCGCAGGCTACATCCAGGACCGGTCGTCCGGAACCGGCAAGGATGCTATATCGGTCATCGACGAAGGCCGCCTGCAAGGGATTGCCGGTCAGCTGGGGGTGCCCTATCTCCACCGTTCGGCCGGTGACCCGGTGGCGCCGATGATGCAGGCCGCTGATCCAGGGGACTTCCAATGGGCACCGACGGATGCTGGCGTCGCCGGGCGGACGGAGCTGTACTGGCTCCTCGCCGCCGGGGCGTTCCTGCTGGCTCTCCGCGAAACTTTCCTGGTGCTGCGCCAATATCGGCAGCTCCGGCCCGGAGCGGGAGTTCGAAGATGATGCGGCCAACGCCCACGCCGGCACCCCAGGAACCGGCACCCCAGGAACCGGCACCCCAGGAACCGGCACCCCAGGAACCGGCACCGCCGGTGACCTCACGGGACCGGCGGGAGCGCCGCCGTCGGCTGTTGTGGTGGTCTGCGCTGCCCGCACTCCTGGTCTTCTGCCTGTCAGCCAAGCTGCTCAGCGTGGGCATCCTCGCCGACACTGCTGCCCGGTCCTTCGCAACCGTGGACTCCGGTGGTGTAACGGATGCTGCGGGCGGACTGAGGACCGCCAATTTCATCGAACCGTACAAGGCGCCCTTCGCCGAGGGTGACGGCCTGTTCCTTGCCGGGGACTTCGCTGCTGCCCGCCAGCGCTTCGAGGAGGCACTGTCCCTGGCAGGGAAGGCCGAAGAGTGCGTCATCCGGGTCAACCTGGCGCTCACCATCGAACGCCTCGGTGACGCCGAGACCAAAGCAGAAGATCCGACGGCGGCGGCCCGGCTCTTCGCCGAGGGCGTAGCCGTGGTGGAGGCTGCTCCGGAGGGCTGTTTTGACGCCGGCGCGGGGGAGCAACTGGAACAGGCGGGGGAGCGCCTCCGGCAGAAGGCCGAGCCAGCGGGTTTGGACAACACCACGCCGCAACCGTCCGGGCAGCCCGGCGAGAAAGATCCGCCGGCCGATCCGGGCCAGCAGAGCCAGCTTGAGCAGCTCAGGGACAGCGCCAGGGAAGCCCAAAGCGAGCGGAATTCCGGGCAGGAGCGGGACGAGTACCTCCGGGACGATGGCTTCGGGCCGGGCGTTGACCGGCCCTGGTAACAGGCCAAGGCAGCGGCGGGTCTGCAGTATGCCCCGATGAATCCGTTGACCAATATGGCGAACAAAATTCTGCACCAATGCGAAACACGCCGTAAAGCTGCGTCTTAATTCGGCAGTGGACTTGAAGGGTGCTCCGCGGGCTCCTAGAGTTCTATACAAGTTACCGAGGTAACGTGTCAGCGATCCTCCGATTGTGGAGGGTGTGGGTGCCCCCATGTGGGCCTGACATTTGCTCACGGACAACTTCATTACAGGCGTAACAGTCGCGGCTGCGTCCCTGTGGAGTTTTCCGTGTTCCCAAACTCAAATTCATTCCCGGCTTCACCGTCACATTTGCTGACCGGTAGCCGGCAATGGCCCAAAGCCAAGGACGCAAATGTCACCGCCAAGCCTTATTGAAACGCATCCGAACCTCACCGAGACTGCCCCCGTGGCGCTCTCGTACGAGCTCTTCCCGCCCCGCTCGCCGGCCGCGGCCGAGTCGCTCTGGACCACCATCCGGGAACTGGAAACCACCGAGCCGGACTATGTCTCCGTCACTTACGGTGCCAGTGGCTCGAACCGGGACACCGCCGTCGAACTCATCAACAGGCTCCTCCTGGAAACCACGCTCCGGCCCCTCGCCCACCTCACCTGCGTGGGCAACACGCCGGAGGAACTGGCGGAGATCATCGGCGACCTCCTGGACACCGGCGTCCGGGGCATCCTGGCCCTCCGGGGCGACCAGCCCAAGGACGGTGCACCGCTCGCCGCAGGGTCACTGCGGTATGCGCAGGACCTGATCGAACTCATCCGGCGGGTTGAACAGCGGCGGTCGGCCCTGCTGTGTGCAGGCAAGATCGCCGTGGGCGTCGCCGCGTACCCCACCCGGCACCCGGAATCACCCAGTGAAGCCCACGACGTCGAGGTGCTACTCGCCAAGCAGCGCTCCGGCGCCGACTTTGCCATCACCCAGGTCTTCTTCCATACCGAGCAGTACGCGAACCTCATCAGCCGCGCACGCCGGGCCGGGGTCACCATCCCCATCATCCCGGGCGTGATGCCGCTCACCAGCCTGCGCCGGGTCACACGGCTCGGCGAACTGACCGGCGTTGAACCGGCACCGGAACTCCTGGCCCGCCTCGCCGCCGCGGACAGTGACTCTGAACGCCTCCGGATCGGTGTCCGGGCCACGGTGGACCTGGCCAACGCGGCCCTCGAGGCCGGAGCGCCGGGCATCCACATCTACACCTTCAACGAACACCAGAGTGCGCTGGAGGTGCTGGACAAACTGGCACTTCCGCGCCAGTCCCGTTCAGTTGGCCGCCGCAGCGCCACCCTCCGGCGCCAACTCGCCAGCTGACCTTCCAACATCCGCCAGACCATTCACAGTTTCCACTAACACTCAAGGAATCTCCCATGACTGAACAGAACACCCCCGCCACTCCGTTCCCGGCCGCGTCACTCCTCGGCTACCCGCGCATCGGCCGCCGCCGCGAGCTCAAAAAGGCCATCGAAGCCTACTGGGCCGGCAAGATCGACGCTGATGCCCTGGACGCCGCCGCCAAGGGCATCCAGCTGACCATCGCCAAGCGCCTGCAGGAACTGGGCCTCACCGAATCCGCCGCTGTTCCGGGCACGTTCTCCTACTACGACCAGGTCCTGGACGCCACCGCCCACCTCGGCGCTGTCCCGGCCCGCTTCGGCAAGCTCCTCAACGCCGAAGGCCAGCTCGACATCGACGGCTACTTCACCCTGGCCCGTGGCAACAAGGACCAGCAGCCGCTGGAAATGACCAAGTGGTTCGACACGAACTACCACTACCTCGTTCCGGAGATTGGCCCGGAGACCGAGTTCACCCTCGCCTCCAACCGCATCGTTGAGGAATTCGAGTTCGCCCTGGCCAACGGCATCGAGACCCGCCCGTACATCGTTGGCCCGGTCACCTACTTGCTGCTCTCCAAGGCTTCGGATGAAGCCCCGGCAGGCTTCGCTCCGCTGTCCCGCCTCGAAGACGTCCTGCCGGTCTACGTGCAGCTGCTCGAGAAGCTCGCCGCCGCAGGCGCCAGCTGGATCCAGCTGGACGAGCCCGCCCTGGTTGTTGACCAGGACACCCCGGCCGCCGAAATCGAAGCAGCCGTTGCCCGCGCTTACGAAGTCCTCGCCGGTGCGGCCAAGCGCCCGCAGATCCTTGTCTCCACCCCGTACGGCGCCCTGGACGGCCAGCTGGGCACACTTGCCGCCACCAACATCGACGCCCTGCACATCGACGCCTTCAAGGGCGCGGTCCCGTCCGCAGCGGCCCTGGCCGGCCTCGGCAACAAGACCCTGGTTGCCGGCGTCGTGGACGGCCACAACATCTGGCGCAACGACCTGGCCGTCGCCGCCGCCAAGCTGGACGAACTGAAGGCTGCCGCCGGCCGGATCGCCGTCAGCACCTCCACCTCCACCCAGCACGTCCCGCACGACGTCAGCGAAGAAGGCCAGCTCTCCGAGGAGCTGCGCAGCTGGCTCGCGTTCGCCGACCAGAAGGCCGTGGAAGTCAAGACCCTCGCGTCCTACCTGGCCGACCCGGCCTCCGCCAAGGCTGCCATCGACGAGGCATCCGCCGTCATCGCCGCCCGCGCCATCGCCGAAGGCGTCCGCCGCGACGACGTCCGGGCCCGCACCGAGGCCCTGACCGCAGCGGACTTCAGCCGCTCCGCCTACGCAGTCCGGGAAGCCGCCCAGGAAGAGGCCCTGCACCTCCCGCCGCTGCCCACCACCACCATCGGCTCCTTCCCGCAGACGTCCGAGATCCGCTCGGCGCGAGCCCGCAACAACAAGGGCGCCCTCACCAACGAGCAGTACGAGCAGCTCATGAAGGACGAGATCAAGCGCGTTGTTGAGCTGCAGGAAGCGCTCGGCTACGACGTCCTGGTGCACGGCGAGCCTGAGCGCAACGACATGGTCCAGTACTTCGCCGAGAACCTCGAAGGCTTCGACGTCACGGTCCACGGCTGGGTCCAGTCCTACGGCTCACGCTGCACCCGCCCGTCCATCCTCTGGGGCGACGTCACCCGCAGCGCCCCCATCACGGTGGCCTGGGCCGAGTACGCCCAGTCGCTGACCAGCAAGCCGATGAAGGGCATGCTCACCGGTCCGGTCACCATCCTGGCCTGGTCCTTCGTCCGCGATGACCAGCCACTGGGCGAGACCGCCAACCAGGTTGGCCTGGCCCTCCGCGACGAAATCGCGGACCTCGAGGCTGCCGGTATCAAGGTCATCCAGGTGGACGAGCCCGCGCTGCGCGAGCTCCTGCCGCTGCGCAAGGCAGACCACGCCACCTACCTGAAGTGGTCAGTGGACTCCTTCCGCCTGGCCACCGCCGGTGCGGCCGACGCCACGCAGATCCACACCCACCTCTGCTACTCGGAGTTCGGCGTGATCATCGACGCCATTGACGGCCTCGACGCAGACGTCACGTCCATCGAAGCGGCACGGTCCCGCATGGAGGTAGTCCACGACCTCGAGTCCCACGGCTTCGGCCGCGGCGTTGGCCCGGGCGTCTACGACATCCACTCGCCGCGTGTTCCGGGCGAAGCCGAGGTCACTGAACTCCTGGCCACCGCCGTCAAGCACGTCCCGTCACGCCAGCTCTGGGTCAACCCGGACTGCGGCCTGAAGACCCGCGGCTACGCCGAGACCGAAGAGTCCCTGCGCAACCTGGTCAAGGCCACCAAGACGGTCCGCGCCGGCCTGCTGGAGTCCGCGAAGTAACACCTGGTTACCGGTGGTTGAGCCGGGGCCACGACCGCGGGGTTCCCTGGCCCGAGCTTGCGAGGCTAGGGGGCGGTTGGGGAGCGAAACCTGGATCTCGACAAGCTCGATCACCGGAATGTACGGCGGCCGGTCACCGAAAGGTGACCGGCCGCCGTCGTGCGTTAAGGGTTCAGGACTCCCAGAGGATTTCGTCGTCCACCACGCCGTCTTCGTCGGCGGCTACCACCAGGACCTCGTCCGTGAAGTGTGAGCCCAGGGTGAAGTCCATGACAAAGTAGCGCTCCGGCTGGCCGGGGAAGATGCCCACGTGGCCGAGTTTGAGGGCTTTGAGGAAGACGTCGTTGGTGAGCTGGCTGCGTTCCTCCACGCCGAAGACTTTCTGCAGGTGCTCGTCCTTGAGGGCGCTGCAGTGGAAGTGAAGGTATTCCTGGGGGCTGGTGCCTTCCTGCTCCAGTTCGTCGGCGATCATCTGCCGTACCTCATCCACCAGCTCGGGGAGGAACCGCAGCCGGTAGTCCACCTTGTGCATGGCCGCTTCGTCAAAGTGGTCGTGTGCGTTGATGTTCAGGTCGAGTTCGAGTACCTGGCCACCCAGCTCATGTTGGGCGGCGATGTTGTGATCCCTGCCGTGGTTGAGCTCGATTTCTCCAAAGTGCTGGCTCGCTACCCTGTTCATACCTTCAACATAGACCCCAAGTGCCGCGCTTTCCAGCATTCCGGGCTAATTGCCTGAGGACCCCGCAGCGGCCATCGTCTCGGCGAGCAGGTCCACAAACAGCTGCACCCGGGCGGTCTTCTTCTCGTTGATGAGCAGGGCAAACACGTTCCGGGCCAGCCGGATCTCGGGAACGTCCAGCACTACAACGCCGGCCGGCCGGTTCCGCAATGCGAGCTCGGGCACCAGCGCCGCGCCCAGTCCGGCGGCCGCCATTTCGAGGCTGGCATGGAAGTCGTCGCTGTGGGCCACCACGCGCGGATGCAGGTTGCAGCTGGCAAAGAGACGCTCAATCACTACGGCATCGGGGCTCCCGGGGTGGTGCATGATCCAGGGCAGCTCAGACAGATGGTCCGCGGCCACCTTGGCGTCCGTGCGGAAACCCCAGCCCGCGGGGAGCACTACGCGGAAGTTGTCATCGCCTATCCACTGCCGGTTAATAGTGTGCGGCCAGGCGAGCCCGGACTGGCCCACCTGGAAAACGAGCGCCACATCCAGCTCTCCGCCGGTGCGCAGTCCCTGGATGGTCTGGGCCGGTTCGGCCACCGTTACTTTGAGGTCGATGGCCAGGTCCTTCCACGCCGGATTCTTCAGGATGCGCGGGAGGACGTAGGTTGCCAGGCTGGGGAAGATTCCCAGCCGGAGCTCCTGGCTGGTGCTGCTGTGTGTCTTGGAGGCTGCCGCCATCAGGGCTTCGATGTCCGTCAGCACCTTCGCGGCGTGCCGGGTCATCACCACCGCCGCTTCCGTGGGGACCACGCTGCGGGCCGAACGCTGGAACAGGACCACGCCCGTCTCGCGTTCCAGGGCGGACATCTGTTGCGAAACCGCCGACGCCGTGTAGCCCAAGCGTGCCGCTGCGGCCGCGAACGAGCCCAGCCGGGTAACTTCCAGGAGGGTCTTCAGATGTACGGGATTTACCAAAACTGTCCTTCGGTCAGGGCCGCCTTGGCACTGCGGTGTGCCGGGTCTGGAACGCCCGCTTCATTCTGGCACAAAGATTTACGGCAAACTCAGTCATCCACCGGCCCCACGGCGTCGAACTGCCCCTAGAGAGTTTGCACCGAGCAAGTGCACCACGAAGTCCAAGCAGGGGAGCAGAACAGTGTCTTTGGCAGGGAAATCGACCTTCAAGCCGCACGGACGGCGCATCGCGGTCGTGGGCAGCGGAGTGGCCGGCCTGACGGCCGCGTATGTCCTGAACCGGCACGACAACGTCACCCTCTTCGAGGCGGATAGCAGGCTGGGCGGCCACGCCCACACCCACGACGTCGCGCAGCCGGATGGATCCATCCTCGGCATCGACACCGGCTTCATCGTCCACAACGAGCGGACGTATCCCACCCTGCTGCGGTTGTTTGCCGAGCTGGGCGTGGAGACGCAGGACTCGGAAATGAGCATGTCCGTCCGCTGTGACGGCTGTGGCCTGGAGTACGCCGGGGCCCGTGGGGGCGGTCGGGGGATCATCGCCCGCCCGTCCAGCCTGCTGCGCGGCCGCTACCTGCTGATGCTGTTGGAGGTCATGCGTTTCTACCGCAGGGCCCGGGCTTTGATTGAGTCAGCTCCAGCGTCCGACGCCGGCCCTGGTGCGGGCGGCGCGGAGCTGACCCTCGGTGACTTCCTGGCAAAGGAACGCTTCAGCAAGTACTTCATCTCCCATTTCATGACGCCGGTGGTCAGCGCGGTGTGGTCGTGCGATCCCACCACGGCGCTGTCCTATCCGGCGCGCTACCTTTTCACGTTCCTGGGCCACCACGGCATGCTGGGCGTCAAGGGTTCGCCGCAGTGGCGGACGGTCAGCGGCGGTTCGGGGCAGTACGTGGAGAAACTCGCCGCGACGCTCCCGGACATCAGGCTTAGCAGTCCGGTCACCGCTATCCGGCGCCACGCCCTCGGCGTGGAAGTGGACACCGATCACGGAGTGGAGGATTTCGAGGCCGTGGTCATTGCCACGCACCCGGCCCAGGCCCTGGGCTTCCTCGCGGACGCCACGCCGGCCGAAAAGGACGCCCTGGGGCAGATGCCGTACTCCGTCAACCACACCGTTTTCCACCGGGACCCGGCCGTCCTGCCCGCCGCGGACAATGCCATGGCGTCCTGGAACTACCGTCTCCCGGACTGCGAAGCCCGACCCGACAAGGTCCTGGTCAGCTACGATCTCACCCGGCTGCAGCGCCTGGAGCCGGCCGATGGCCTGCCATACCTGGTGAGCCTGGGGGAGTCCGGGCTCATCGCGGAGGACCGGGTGCTGGAACATTTGGTCTACGAACACCCCCAGTACACCCCCGAATCTTTGCGGGCACAGCAGCGGATTGCGGCCCTTAGTGACGACCGCATCGCCTACGCCGGCGCCTACCTGGGCTGGGGGTTCCACGAGGACGGCGCCCTGGCCGGTGTCCGTGCCGCCGCGAGCCTGGGACGAACTTGGGATACACCCGCGACTCGGGCACCCGAGCCCGAACTGCTCTCTGCCTCGGAGGGCGCATGAGCTCGACGGCAGCCATCTACCGCACGTCCATTTCCCACGTGCGCCAGAGCCCGCTGAAGAACGCGTTCACGTACCGGAGCTACAGCTGGTTTGTGGATGTGGACCGGCTCCCGGTACTGCCCCGGCTCATGCGGCCTCTGGCCGTCTTCCGGGCCGCCGACCACCTGGGCGATCCCGACACCACCATCCGCAGCAACGTGGAACGGTTCCAGCGGACCCGGGGGATGGAGCCCGACGGCGGGGCCATCCGGATGCTGACCAGCGCCCGGGTTTTCGGCCACGTTTTCAACCCGCTCACGCTCTTCTGGTGCTACCGGATGTCCGGGGAGCTGCAGTGCGTCATCGCCGAGGTCCACAACACCTACGGCGAACGCCACTGCTACCTGCTGGAAACGGATCCTTCCGGCCGTGCCAGCGTGCCCAAGGCCTTCTACGTGTCTCCGTTCAATGACGTTGACGGGCAGTACCGGATGAAGCTGCCCGCACCGGAGCAACGGCTGTCCGTCTCCATCGTTCTGGAGCGGGAAGGGCAGCGGCCCTTCGCCGCAACCATGGACGGGGACCGGCACCCGGCCACCGTCAGGAACATCCTGGCAGCGGCCGTTGCCGTCCCGGCCGCGCCGCTGCTGGTATCGGCGTTGATCCGGATCCAGGGCATCAAACTCTGGGCGCGACGCCTGCCAGTCATCAAAAAACCACATCACCCCTCACAGGAGGCAGTCCAATGACCATGACCGATGAAAACGGAACAGCCGCGACTGCGGAGGTCTCCGCCGCGAAGTCAGCCGCACGGCACCCGGTGACGGGGCAGGCCGCTGCCGGGGTACCGGCGTCGCCAGCAACTATCGATCCGGACGTGTGGCCCGGTGTTGCCCACGCGCCGTCGGGCACTAAAGCGTTGGTGGCGGGCAAGGCCGCCGGCCTGCTGTTCAAGGCGGCCGTACGCCGGCTGCCCCTGCGTATTGCCTACCCGGACGGTTCGGTGCTGGGCACCGGCGGCCCCGACGCACCGGTGATGACCATGCTCAGGCCGGCAGCGTTCGAAGTGCGGATCGGTGACAACGGCCTGATCGGGCTGGGCGAATCGTTTATGGCGGGGGACTGGGAAGCATCAGACCTCGCCGGGGTGCTGGAGGTCTTCGCCGCGTCCGTGGACACGTTGATCCCCGCACCGCTGCAGAAGCTGCGGACCCTGTACCTGCCGCGGACGCCGCGGCAGGAACGCAACGAAGAGCACAACACGCGCAGCAACATCTCGCGGCACTACGACCTGTCCAACGAGCTCTTCTCCAACTTCCTGGACACCACCATGAGCTACTCCTCGGCGCTCTTCCCGCTGAGCGACGGTGCACTGGATTCGGTCCCGTGGGACGCCTTGGCGGAAGCCCAGCAAGCCAAGATCGACAGGCTGCTGGACAAGGCCGGCGTCGGATCCGGCACGCGGCTGCTGGAGATCGGCACCGGCTGGGGTGAGCTGGCCCTCCGGGCAGCAGCCCGGGGTGCCACTGTCTACAGCGTGACGCTCTCCAGTGAGCAGCGGGCGTTGGCGCAGGAACGGATTGCAGCCGCCGGCTACGCAGACCAGGTGACCGTGGCGCTGCAGGACTACCGCGCCGTGGAAGGCGAGTTCGATGCCGTTGTGTCAGTGGAAATGGTCGAGGCGGTTGGCTATGAGTACTGGCCCATCTACTTCCAGACCATCGACCGCGTGCTGGCCCCGGGCGGGAAGGTGGCCATCCAGGCCATCACCATGCCGCACGGCCGCATGCTGGCCACGCGCAACGCGTACACCTGGGTGCACAAGTACATCTTCCCCGGCGGCTTCCTGCCGTCCGTGCGGGCCATCGAAAGTGTGACCCAGCAGCACACCACACTCCGGGTGCGGGAGCGGATGGGCCTGGGCGATCACTACGCCGCGACCCTCCGCCTCTGGGAGGAACAGTTCATCGCGCGCTCCCAGGAGGTCGGCGGACTGGGGTTCGACGCCGTTTTCCAGCGGATGTGGCTGTTCTACCTGTGCTATTCACGGGCGGGATTCCAGTCCGGCTACCTGGACGTACAGCAGATTGTCCTGGACCGCAGGGAGGCGCAGTTGTAGTTTCGCGTGGTCACACGCGTAGTCACACGCCGGTGCTGGAAACTCCAGTTATGGAAACTAACTGGAAGACCACAGGGGAACTGAATACCTTTATCAACCTCACAGCCGACCATATCGTGGCTGAGGGGACCCAGGCGGAACGCCGGACGCTGCAACTGATGGCCTCGGCAGTCCAGGCGTTTGCCCCGGGCGCGGCGGCTGCACTCAATGACTGGGACGGTTCGGAGATAGCCCGGCTGCGGGCGTTCGGAATCGTTCACGGTGTGTTGGTGCGTGAGTTGGGTGCGCCCGCCCAGGCTGAACTCCTGGCGCAGCTCGAGCCGTCACCCGCTCTGGTGCTGGCTGCCTGAGCGTTGCTACATTGAGCTTGTGCTGCGCCTTCGGTTGATCGGCAGATTGGGCCTTGAACGCGACGGCCAGCCGATTCCCGGGCCCAGAGGCCACAAAAGCTGGGCAGTACTGGGGAGGCTGGTCCGATCCTCGGGGCCGGTTTCCCGCCAGGTTCTCGTGGATGAGCTGTTCTTTGACGCCGACGATCCCATGGGGGCCCTGCGGTGGACGCTGGCCGAACTGCGTCGAAAGACGGGCCTGACCGAGGCTTTCCGGGGCAACCCTGTTTCGCCCGGGCTTGGTCCAGACACTGCTGTGGACGTGGCCGAACTTTCGCGGGGCCTGCTGGAGACGGAGATTCCCGAAGGGCACTTCCTGGAAGGGATCGAAGTCAAGGGATCGCCAGGGTTTGAGTCCTGGCTTCTGGTGGAGCGCCAGAGGGTGGACAGCGAGGTGCTCAGCGCACTGAGGCAGGCAGCTCTTCAGGCGCTTTCGGCCCGGCGGTTCTCCCGGGCCGTGGAGCTTTCCAGGGCCATGGTGGCACGGGCGCCCTTGGAAGAAGGGCCGCACATCCTGCTGGTCAAGGCCTTGGCCTCGTCCGGTGATGCGGACGCCGCCCTCCGGCAGGCCGCAGCCAGCGAAGCAATGTTCGTCGCCGAGCTCGGGACAAAGCCCACCGCGGCCCTCCGCGCGGCCGCACGGCCCGCCGTAGCCGCGCCGGTACCCGGTATTTCAGCCCGCGCGTCCGCCCAGTCCCTGTGCGAGGCCGGGCTTGCCGCCTTGTCAGCCGGTGCCGCCGATGCCGGGATCGAATGCCTGCGCGGAGCATCCGCCGCAGCCGAGGAGTCCGGCGACGAGGAACTGCTGAGCCGCTGCCTGACCGAGCTCGGCGCGGCGCTCGTCCACTCGATCCGGGGCTACGACGACGAAGGCTCCATCATTCTTGCCGCCGCCGTTGACCTGGCGGTTGCCGCCGGCGCGGAGCCGGTAGCGGCAAAGGCGCTGTCGGAGCTGGCCTATGTTGACATCCTCGCCGGACGGCGGGCCAGTGCCGCCGGATACTTGGAAACTGCCCGCGGGCTGGCAACCGGGGATCCGTCCCTCGACGCTGCCATTGCCGGGTTTGAAGCCATGAACCTCAGCGACTGGGGCAAGCTTGAAGCAGGTGCCGACCAGTTCGCTGCCGCCGTCGAGCTGAGCCGGAGTGCCGGTGCCGTCAGGCGTGAAGCTTGGAACCTGGGACTGGGGGCACGAAGCCTGTTCCTCCTGGGCCGCGTGGACGAGGCCGGAGAATGGGCCCGGCAATCCTGCGAACTGGCCCGCCGCGAACGCTGGACGGCATTCCGGCCCTGGCCGGAAGCGTGGCTGGCCCATGCCCGTCTGTCCGATGGAGAACGGCCCGGGGTGGTCCGGGAGCAGGCGGAGGCAACCTTCGCGCTCGCACGCCAGCTGCAGGACCCCTGCTGGGAAGGCCTTGCTGCGAAGACCATCGGGCTCACGCATTTGCTGGAAGGCAACGCCGATACTGCACTGGAGTGGATGAAGAACGCGGGGATCCTCTGCAGCCGGGTCACTGATTCGTACGCCTGGGTACAGGTTGAGATCCTCCTGGCAGAGGCCAGCGCGGCGCTGGAGTCCGGGGACACGGTCCGTGCGGATGCCGTGGCGAGGCAGGCTGTGGCCGGAGCGGCCCGGGGAAGCATGGATGACCTGCTCGACCGCGCCATGGGCCTCTTGGCGTCGCTGCCCACGGTACGGAGCTAAGACTCCGGTTTGGCCTGTTCGAGCCACGCGCGACACGCCGTCCCGCAGGCGACACGCGGGGGCGTTAATTGTGGCTAAGTACTCCACAGGGTGTGGATGACGTCCGCAAAAACGGCGGGATTCCGGACATTTTGAGGGCGCTTGCCTGTGGATTAAAAGTGCATTAAATGACATACTTGTAATACATCATCTTGGGGTTCCGAAGAGCCGTCTGCACTACATGTAGTATCGACGTACAGCTTGGGCAGGACAAAGACGAGCGAAGATTTCGATAAAGGGGACAGGGACAATGACCGTTACGGTTTACACCAAACCTGCGTGTGTACAGTGCAACGCAACCTACCGTGCGCTGGACAAAAAGGGCATCACTTACCAGAGCGTTGACATCTCCCAGGACGCCGAGGCCCTCGAGCGCCTGAAGGCGCTGGGCTACATGCAGGCACCTGTTGTAGTCACGGACCAGGACCACTGGTCAGGCTTCCGCCCGGACAAGATCGAGGAACTGGCACTGTCTGCCGTTTCCTCCGTGGCCTAAGGCCCTACACTTTTCGCCAGCCGGCAACTTTCAACACGCACACATGAGGTGACTCCCGTGTCAACACTGGCAGTAGCCAGGGCCCAGGTGGCCCCGTTGGCGCCTGTCACCACACAGAGCCAGCTCATCTACTTTTCCTCCACCTCCGAGAACACCAGCCGCTTTGTCGCGAAGCTCGGATGTGAGCTGGCACGGATCCCGCTCCATGCAAAGGATGCACCCCTTCTCGCCACCCGGCCTTACGTCCTGGTAGTGCCGACGTACGGGGGCACCGGGGGAGAGGGCTCCGTGCCCAAGCAGGTGATCCGCTTTCTGAACGACCCGCAGAACAGGCAACTGATCCGTGGGGTTATCGGTGCAGGCAATACAAACTTCGGGGACAACTACTGCATGGCCGCGGACATTATTGCCGCCAAGTGCAACGTCCCCCGGCTTTACAGATTTGAACTAATGGGCACGCCAGAAGACGTCGCCCGCGTACACAATGGATTGGACACGTTTTGGACACGACTGTCGCAGACACAGAAGTAACCAGGGCCGAAGGCCAGGGCACCCGCGCAGGCGCCGCCGTCGAAAAGCCCGAGATGCCGGCCGCCTATAAGGGGCTGGGCTATCACGAGCTCAACGCCATGCTGAACCTGTACGGCCCGAACGGCGAGATCCAGTTCGAGGCCGACCGCGAGGCTGCACACCAGTACTTCCTGCAGCACGTGAACAACAACACCGTCTTTTTCCATGACCTGGAAGAGAAGCTCGACTACCTGGTGAAGAACCAGTACTACGAGCGCGAAACCCTCGATCAGTACACGATGAACTTCATCCGCGAGCTCTACAACCGCGCGTACAAAAAGAAGTTCCGCTTCGAGACCTTCCTGGGCGCGTTCAAGTTCTACACGTCCTACACGCTGAAGACGTTCGACGGCAACCGCTTCCTGGAGCGCTACGAGGACCGCGTCTGCATGGTGGCCCTGCACCTGGCCCGTGGTGACGAGAAGCTCGCCCTGCAGATGGTGGACGAGATCATCGAAGGCCGCTTCCAGCCGGCGACGCCCACGTTCCTGAACGCCGGCAAGAAGCAGCGCGGCGAGCTGGTCTCCTGCTTCCTGCTCCGCATCGAAGACAACATGGAATCGATCGGCCGGTCCATCAACTCGGCGCTGCAGCTGTCCAAGCGCGGCGGCGGTGTGGCATTCGCGCTGACCAACATCCGCGAAGTGGGCGCCCCGATCAAGCAGATCGAGAACCAGTCCTCCGGCGTCATCCCCGTGATGAAGCTCCTCGAGGACAGCTTCTCCTACGCCAACCAGCTCGGTGCCCGCCAGGGTGCCGGTGCGGTGTACCTGCACGCGCACCACCCGGACATCTACCGCTTCCTGGACACCAAGCGCGAAAACGCGGATGAGAAGATCCGCATCAAGACCCTCTCGCTGGGCGTTGTCATCCCGGACATCACGTTCGAGCTGGCCAAGAAGGACGAGGACATGTACCTGTTCTCCCCGTACGACGTCGAGCGCGTCTACGGCATGCCGTTCTCCGACGTCTCGGTCACCGAGAAGTACTACGAGATGGTGGACGATTCCCGGATCAAGAAGACCAAGATCAAGGCGCGCGAGTTCTTCCAGACCCTCGCCGAGATCCAGTTCGAATCCGGCTACCCGTACATCATGTTCGAGGACACCGTGAACCGGGAAAACCCGATCGACGGCAAGATCATCATGTCCAACCTGTGCTCGGAGATCCTCCAGGTCTCGCAGCCCACCACGTACCACGATGACCTGTCCTACGACCAGACCGGCAAGGACATCTCCTGCAACCTGGGCTCGCTGAACATCGCCAAAGCCATGGACAGCCCGGACTTCGGCCTGACCATCGAGACGGCCATCCGGTCCCTCTCGGCGGTCTCGGACATGTCCAACATCACCTCGGTGCCCTCGATCGCCCGCGGCAACGACCAGTCCCACGCCATCGGCCTGGGCCAGATGAACCTGCACGGCTACCTGGCCCGCGAGCGGGTCCACTACGGTTCCGAAGAGGGCCTGGACTTCACCAACATCTACTTCTACTCGGTGGTGTACCACGCGGTCCGCGCCTCCAACCTGCTGTCCATCCAGACCGGGCAGACCTTCGGCGGCTTCGAGAAGTCCAAGTACGCCTCGGGCGAGTTCTTCGACAAGTACACGGAGCAGGAGTGGGTGCCGCAGACCGAGAAGGTTGCGGAGCTGTTCAAGAACATCCACATCCCCACCCAGGATGACTGGCGCGAGCTGAAGGCCTCCGTCATGGAGCACGGCATCTACAACCAGAACCTGCAGGCCGTCCCGCCGACGGGCTCGATCTCCTACATCAACAACTCCACGTCCTCGATCCACCCGGTGGCGTCCAAGATCGAGATCCGCAAGGAAGGCAAGCTGGGCCGCGTGTACTACCCGGCGCCGTACCTGACGAACGACAACCTGGAGTACTACCAGGACGCGTACGAGCTCGGCTACGAGAAGGTCATCGACACCTACGCCGCAGCCACCCAGCACGTGGACCAGGGCCTGTCCCTGACGCTGTTCTTCAAGGACACGGCCACCACGCGCGACATCAACCGGGCCCAGATCTACGCCTGGAAGAAGGGCATCAAGACCATCTACTACATCCGTCTCCGCCAGCTCGCGCTGGAGGGAACCGAGGTGGACAATTGCGTCAGCTGCATGCTTTAATCTTCAACTAAATCTTGACTGTACGACGGCGGGCGCCCGCCCGCCGTCGTACGCTTAACTTCAAAGAACAACCCAACTTTTAGGGGATGACATGACCGAGAAGGTCAAGCTGCTTAGCCACGTCGAAGCGATCAACTGGAACCGCATCCAGGACGATAAGGACGTAGACGTCTGGAACCGTCTGGTCAATAACTTCTGGCTGCCCGAGAAGATCCCGCTCTCCAACGACGTGCAGTCGTGGGCCACGCTGACTCCGGACGAGCAGCAGCTCACCATGCGCGTGTTCACGGGCCTGACTCTGCTGGACACGATCCAGGGCACCGTCGGCGCCGTGTCGTTGATTCCGGACGCGATCACCCCGCACGAGGAAGCCGTCTACACGAACATTGCGTTCATGGAGTCCGTGCACGCCAAGAGCTACTCCTCGATCTTCTCCACGCTGGCCTCCACCAAGGAGATCGACGAGGCATTCCGCTGGTCCACCGAGAACGTGAACCTTCAGAAGAAGGCCCAGATCGTCATGGACTACTACCAGGGCGACGATCCGCTGAAGCGCAAGGTGGCCTCCACGCTGCTGGAGTCCTTCCTGTTCTACTCGGGCTTCTACCTGCCGATGTACTGGTCCTCACGGGCCAAGCTGACGAACACGGCTGACCTGATCCGCCTGATCATCCGCGACGAAGCCGTCCACGGCTACTACATCGGCTACAAGTTCCAGAAGGGCCTTGAGGGCCTGTCCGAGGAGCGCAAGCAGGAGATCAAGGACTACACGTTCGAACTGCTCTTCGAGCTGTACGAGAACGAGGTCCAGTACACTCACGACCTCTACGATTCCGTTGGCCTGGCCGAGGACGTCAAGAAGTTCCTGCACTACAACGCCAACAAAGCACTGATGAACCTGGGCTACGAGGCCATGTTCCCGGCTTCCGTTACCGACGTGAACCCGGCCATTCTCTCGGCCCTGTCGCCGAACGCCGACGAGAACCACGACTTCTTCTCCGGGTCCGGTTCGTCATACGTCATCGGTAAGGCCGTCAACACTGAGGATGACGACTGGGACTTCTAGTCCCACTGTTGGTTGTTGAGCCCATATAAGGAGGGTCCCTCACGCTGATGCGTGCGGGACCCTTCGCGCTCTCCGGTCAAGCTAACGGTTGCTTGTTCGCGAGGACCGCATCTGCGCCTCCGCGCTCATTCTTTGCCCGTGATGGCCGGATCTTCCGGGTCCTGCCGGTTGCTACGGCAACAGTCAAGCGCCCGTTCTGCAAGAAGTAGCGCTTTGTGATTCCGGCTGGCGCCCTGCTGCTCGGTTTCGTCATGGGTTCCTGCTTCAGCGGCAGCACCGCCGTCGGCCGCCCCCGGCACCTGCTGCTCCGACGGGACCGGCAGTGGGGACACCCTTCACCGTGAAATGCGCAACGGTGACGTCGCCAGAATCACGATCGTCCCCGTTGTGCGGACCGAGACAGTGACCACGACTTCGTTTGCGTCACCGCCGAAGAACGGAACGTACCTGCTCCTGGACGTGCTGTGGGAGACCGAGGCGGGGAAGGCGAGCTCGAATCCCTTCTACTTCTCAGCCAAGGATGAAACCGGCCGCAAGGCTGGCCTCAGCTTGTTTGCCGATAACCAGCTGGGCTCCGGTGACGTCCTGCCGGGCGGCAAGTCCCGAGCGTATATCGCGGTCGACATGCGCCCGGGCGGCGACTGTGAGTGAATCACGGGCTGCTCTCCTTCATCGCCGCTTCGAATGCCGGCAAACTGCGTTCGATCATGTCCTCGTTGGCTGTCAGGGAGATCCGGAAGAAGCCTGGCGTCTCGAACAGCACGCCCGGCAACACGAAGACATCCCGGCGGGCAAGTGAGTTGGTGAACGCCTCATCGTCCGAAATGGGGGACGTGACATACAGGTAGAACGTGCCTTCCGGCCGCAGGACGCGGTACCCCATGCCGCCGAGCACATCGACGAGACGGTCCCGGCGCCGCTGCAACTGGCCGACGTCGATGGTGAACTTCTCCAGTTCGGGAAGCGCGTGCTGCAGCAGGGCGTTCGGATACACCCAGCCCATCGCGACCTGCAGGCCGGTGATAGCCGGCTCCATCTCATCCCGCTGCGGCATGGTGGGCGGCAACGCCAGGTAGCCGACGCGCTCGCCTGGGGAGAGATGGGTCTTGCCGTAGGAGTAGGCCAGGAGCGTGTGCGGGTAGAACTCCACAGGGCTGTGGAATCGCAAGCCGTCGAAAACGATCCGGTTGTAGGCTTCGTCCGAGATGAGGTAAATCCGCCGTCCAATCCTCGCCGAGGCCGCCTCCAGCAATTCGGCCAGCCGGACCAGCAATTCGGGGGGATAAATCCGCCCCGTGGGATTGTTGGGCGAGTTGACGATCACTACCCGGGTGCGTTCCGTGATGGCTGCCTCGATCGCGTCGAGGTCCAGGTCGAACGTGGTTGTGTTGATTTTCACCTTCACCGGTACGAGCCCGGCTTCAAGGATCAGCGGCTCGTTTAGGAACCAGGGCGGCAGGCTGTAAATGATCTCGTCGCCGGGATCGGCGACGGTCTTCAGGGCAAGGGCAATGGCGGCGAAGCCACCGGTGGTGAGGTAAATATCCTCCGTCCGGAAGGGCACATCCAGCAGCCTGTGAAGGGATTGAGCGGCTGCTTCCCGGGCGGCCTCGCCGTTGGTCTGGTAGGCGAACCACTGATCATTCTGAGGAGTCAGCGCGTCCCGCAGCGTATTGACGTAGCGGTCAGCCGGCATCTGGTGCGGGTTGCCGAACGTGAAGTCGCAGCCCGGCACCTGCCCGTGCCCGCGGGCACTGTACTCCCGGATGTAGGCGTTAACCCGCTGAAGGGAGGGTATCGACGCCAGCCGTGCAGCGCGATCAGATACCGCCGAGGTTGTTTGGGATGTGGCTGTCGGATCGTTCATGTCAGCGCTCCTGTGTAGGGCAGCCCGGTGGGGCAGTCGGATGGGCAGCGCGCTGCCGAGCCAGCGGAGGCTGTTGTTAGAGCCATTGTTGACTCGACGACGCGTTGGAGTAAAGAGTCCGCGATAATGGCCCGGACTAGGGCGTGCCTCCCATATCGGGTATTACCTGGGTATAGGCTCGGGCGGTATGGCGCTGCGACTTGTTCAGGTGAATTTCAAGGCTCGGGATGACTCAACGCTGGGCCGGTTTTGGGCGGAGGCGCTCGGCTGGGGTGTTTCCAGCGAGGGACCCGGTGTGACGAATGTTGAACCTGTGGACTTCGTCTGGCCGGACCCCGTGGCCGTCTGCATCGATGTCGTCACCGTCCCGGACCCCGAGACGGTGAGGTACCGCGCGCACCTCGATCTAGCCACCACCTCTGCGGCCCATCACGCGGAGCTGGTCGCGCGCCTGTTGGAGCTCGGTGCGACGCCCGCGGATGTGGGCCAGGGTGATGTGCCGTGGACAGTCCTAGCCGACCCGGAGGGCAATGTGTTCTGTGTGCTGGAGCCGCGACCGATCTACCGGGACACCGGGCCGATTGCCACGGTGGTGGTCAACTGCGCGGATCCGCGGGCCCTGGCCGGGTTCTGGGGCGAGGCCACGGACTGGACCGTGCACGAGGTGAACGACGATCATGCGAGGCTGCGTTCGGCCAAGGGCGTCGGGCCGTATCTGGAATTACTTCGCACGTCCGGCGTGGAGACGGTGTGGAACCGTGTCCATCTCGACCTGATGCCGTACCCGGGTGATGATCAAGCGGCAGAAGTGGCCAGGCTGCGGGCGCTGGGCGCCACTGACGCCGACGTCGGCCAGGGCGATGTGCCATGGGTCTGCCTCGCCGACCCGGAGGGCAACGAGTTCTGCGTCCTCACCCCGGGATGACGCGGAGTCACTGACAGTCAGATTCGAAGCGCTGTCCGCCTGGTAGGCATGGCACCCGGGGCTTGCATGTACACTCGGTGATCTCAGGTGTACATTTGAAGAATGTCCACCATCAACATTACCGACGCGCGATCGCATTTGCCGGAGCTCGTCAGTGTGGCTGAATCCGAGCCGGTATTCATTGAGCGCAGGGGGCGAAGGGCAGCCGTTCTCGTGTCCCCGGAGCGCTACGAGCTAATGCTCGACGCCCTGGAAGAAGTCGAAGATCTCGCAGCGTTCGACGAGGCGATGGCCGAAGAGGGCGAAAACATCCCCTGGGCCCAGGTGAAAGTCGATCTTGGCTGGGTATGACCAGCTATCGGATTGAGCTGCGCCCTGCGGCCCTTCGGGCCCTCCG
The DNA here is from genome assembly GCF_054057635.1 of Arthrobacter sp. UYNi723. Lineage (NCBI taxonomy): Bacteria > Bacillati > Actinomycetota > Actinomycetes > Micrococcales > Micrococcaceae > Arthrobacter > Arthrobacter sp. UYNi723. The sequence continues at coordinate 58,125 of NZ_JBSRZM010000011.1, read as the reverse complement.
ACAGATCCATCCGAAAGACCGCGATCGTATCCACGGCGCCATCGCACTCCTCGGATCCGATCCGCGACCGCCCAAGGCCATCGCCTTGCGTGGACGTCCGGGATTTCGGGTCCGGGTTGGCGATTATCGGATCATTTATACAATCCAGGACGATGTGCTGCTGGTGGTTGTTGTCACCGTTGGTCATCGGCGCGATGTCTATAGCAAGTAGGCAGTCGGCTATTCGATAGTCCCGCTCGGCTGCCTCCGCCGCTCCGGGAAGGACACCGCGCCGCCTGCGGCAGCACCGCCGTCGGCCGCCCTTCACCGAACCGCAGGTGCCATTTCGGTCCGATGCGCGCACAATAGTATGGACAGGCGGGGCCTGGCTGGCCCTGGTTTCCGGAGTCGAGGACGGTCACCGTGAGAGCGATTCAGGCCAAGGCCGCAGTGCTGCTGATGGCGGCGCTCCTGGTGGGCGGGTGCGGCTCGGGCGGCGGAAGTCCCGCGGCGTCCCCCGGGCCGGGGACAGCGACGACGGGAGCGGTCACCCCCGGAGCGCCGGTTATCACCATCAAGGACTTCGAGTATGGCGCGCCGCTGACCGTTGCGTCGGGCGCAATTGTCGCGGTCACCAACATGGATTCAGCGGGCCATACCGTTACCGCGGACCAGGGCCAGGCATTTGACGTGGATGTCCGCGGAAGCGGCGGGACGGCCACGTTCACGGCGCCGTCGGCACCCGGCTCCTACGCCTACCACTGCACCTATCACCCCAATATGCGCGGGACGCTGACCGTCAAATGAACATGGCACTGAGGGTACTGACGGCACTGGCATTGTTCATCGATGCCGGGGTACATATTTATCTGGCCCCCGGCTACCAGGCGGCTTCGCCTGGCGGAATCGGACAAGGCAACTTGTTCTATGTCGAATCAGCCGCGGCGGTGCTGGCGGCGCTGTGGGTTCTGTTCCGCGGCAGCAGAGCCTCCTTTGCCCTGGCCCTGGTGGTGGCCCTGAGCGCATTCGTGGCCGTGGTGTTGTACCGGTATGTGGATATCCCGGCCTTCGGACCCTTCCCTGCCATGTATGAGCCGGTGTGGTTTTTTGAGAAGTCCCTCAGCGCCGTGGCTGAAGGAGCCGGAGCGCTCCTGGCCGCTGTGGGCCTGATGCGGACCGCCCGCAAGCGCCGGTCCGGCGAACTAGTGGGGAAGTCGGCGAACTAGTGGGGAATCAGGGCGTCGGTGCGGGTGGGAGGTTCTTGGCGGCGGGCCCTTGGATGACGGTGCCCTCGGTGGTGAATCGGGAGCCGTGGCAGGGGCAGTCCCAGGTGGCGTCGGCGGTGTTGAAGCCGACGGTGCAGCCCAGGTGCGTACAAGTGGCGGAGACGGCGTGGACCTGCCCGTCCGCGTCTTTGTAGACGGCGGTGCTCTCGCCGTTGACTGTCATCACTGCCCCTTCTCCCGGCGACAGCTCCGTCTGGCCGGGCCGGCCGCGGAGTTTGCCGGCCAGGACAGCTGCCACGGTCTTGGTGTTCTCCTCCACGAACCGTCTCGCGCTGGCTGCCAGCGTAATCCGGTTGCTGTTGAACACCGAGGCCCAGGGGTTCTCCCGGCCGCTGAGGGTGTCAGCGAGAATGAGCGCGGCCGCGGTTCCGTTGGACAGGCCCCATTTGCGCAGACCGGTGATCACGTACACGTGTTTCGCGGTGGGGGACATGAGTCCGGCGTAGGGCAGCCCGTCGAGCGGGATGCCGTCCTGTGTTGACCAGCGGTAGGCGACCTTGTCCACACCGAGGCGGTCGTGGGCGAAGGCGGCGAGTCTGCGGTACCGCGCGGCTGTGTCGCCGGACTCGGACACGCGGTGGCCCTCGCCGCCGGTGAGAACGAAGCTGGTCCCGTTGGCGCTTGCGGTCAGAATGGAGCGCATCGGTTCGTCGACGCTGATGAACGTGGCGTCCAGCGGTGGGGTGTCCACGCGTCCGGCCACAAGGTAGGAGCGGTGCGGATGATTCCGCAGGTAGAACAGGCCCTGGCCGCCGAACGGCACGTTCGTGGCGACGATGATGTCGCGGGCCCGGACGGTGCCGTGTTCGGTATCGACGGCGGCCGGGGAGCCGTCGTGGACCTGCTGCGCCCGGGTCTGCTCGAAGACGAAGCTGCCCTCGCCATCGACCACGCGGGCGAGACCCTGAAGGTATTTCACGGCATGGATTTGCGCCTGCCCGTCGAATCGGACCGCACCCTTGACCGGGAAGGGCAGCGGCACGTCGGTGGTGAAAGCGGCGGGCAGGCCGAGGCGGGCGGCAAGGTTGGCTTCGGCGCGCACGATGTTGAGGGCGTCGTCGGATTCGGCGTAGGTGTAGTTGGCGACGCGGCGGAAGTCACAGTCGATGGCTTCGGCGGCCACGAGTTGCGCGACGTGTTCGACTGCCGCCTGGTTGGCCTCCCCGTAGATACGGGCGGTGTCGTTGCCGTGTCGGCGCGCAAGTTCCGTGTAGGCAAGGCGGTGAAGGGAGGTGACCTTGCCGGTGGTGTGGCCGGTGACGCCGGTTCCGACGCGGGCGGCCTCGATGACCGCGACGGTCCGGCCGGTGCGTTTGAGCGCCAACGCTGCGGTCAGCCCGGCGATGCCGGCCCCGATGACCGCGACGTCCACCTCCAGATCCCCCCGCAGGACCGGATAATCGGTGGTTCCGGCGGTAGCGACCCAGAGGGAGCGGGGTTCACCTTCCGGCCGTCCACTGTTCGATGCGTCATTCACTGCGTCACCTCAGGATCACCCGGTACTGCTCGGCTGTGTTAAGGCTGCGTCAGCAGCAGCCGACGCCGAGGGACTGACGGCGACCGTCCCGAGGATTTTGTACCCCGGGGGACGGCCGCCGTCGTCGGTTTCCCACGAACCGTGGACTTATGAGGTGCTTCCCTTCGTCTTCTCCATGGCATCCCTGCCCAGCCAGAGGCCCAGGCCGATCATGCCGAGGCCCAGAACCAGGTGCAGCCAGTTGTCAGCAGTGTTGAACGGGACGAAGTTGGCCGCCGCGTTCATGTCGATGACCAGGCCGTAGATCCACAGGACCAGGTACACGATGCCGCCGCCGAGCAGGAACCAGCGGGCCATCGGGTTTGTCCGGGCCATAACGATCCCAGCCACACCGAACAGCAAATGCACGATGTTGTGCAGCACTGACACTTGGAAGACGCCAAGGAGCATGGCCCCGGACTCTTGTCCCGCGAAGGTCATGGCCCCGTAATTGGTGGTGATTCCCGGGATGAACCCGAGGACTCCAACCAGCAGGAAAACTGCACCGATACCGATGGCGGTGTTGTGAAGTGACAACCCCATCATGTGGTGTTGGGCAGGGTGTGACGCGGTAGTCATTTTGTCTCCCTTTCGCGCTGGTTGCCGGCTCTTCAGGTGGAGAGCCGGCCTTGCGGCAAGGAATCGCAGGAATCCTGCCGACGCCCACATCGTACTCCGGAAAACCGCGTGTGGGCAGGGGTAACAGTGCTTTGGGGCCTCGCCCAGGCGCTGACCGCCGCGGCCATCTTTCCCAGAAGTCGCCGTCGCTGACATGCTGGTAGGGTGACTTCGATCTTGACCGAACCACCCCGTACCGCGCTCACATGGAAACTGGTGCCAGCGGTCCTGCTCTCGGTGTCCGGAGTGCTGCTATTCGGTGTCGAGAATGACCTCATGGGCTACGGCGTGCTTGCATTGAGCCTCGTCACGGCCGCAGTCATCGACCGCGAATTCCTACGGCACCTCGCGCTGATTGCGGCGGGAATGGTGATCATCAGCCTGGTTCCGCTGAACGCTGATTTGAGCATCCCGCACATGACGCTCATGGGTGGTGCCCTCGCGTTGGCCGTGCTGGTGCCGTGGCTGGTGTCCCGTTTCGCCTACCGCGAGAGGATCATCAAGTTTCCGGTGAACACGGGCCGCAAGTGGCCGCTGAGCGCAAAGCTGTACCTGATCGTTGTTGTGGCCCTCGGCTACCTCATCCTGCCGGTCTACCTGATCCGCACGGAGGTGTATCAGAATTGGCCGGACGCGTCCGACCCCACCATCTTCTGGCGGCTGTTCCTCGGCGTGAATGCGGTTGGAATTTGGGACGAATTGTTCTTCATCTGCACCACGTTCACGCTGCTGCGGCGGCACTTCCCGGACTGGCTCGCCAACATCCTGCAGGCCGTGGTCTTCTCGTCCTTTCTGTGGGAGATCGGCTACATGGCCTGGGGACCGCTCCTTACGTTCCCGTTCGCGCTGCTGCAGGGATACACCTTCAAGCTGACCAAGTCGTTCACCTACGTTGTGACGGTGCACTTGGTCTTCGACTTCGTGCTGTTCCTCGCACTCGTGCACGCGCACAACCGCGACTGGCTGCCGATCTTCTGGTATTGAGGCCTGCTTGCGTGGATCAGTGCCAATTGTGAAAGCGGCACTTTCACCAGTTATCCGACGGCGGTCCCGCCGGAGCGGCTGTACCAGGAGCGGTCGTAGCTTGGCCTATCCCAATGGACGTGCTGGCTGGCGCAGCACAGTCCTTAGATTCCCCGGAGCCACTCTTGCTTTCGCCTTATCCACGGCATCCTCAAACATCGCCGCCGTCAGCCAGCCCGGTTCAAAGACGATCATCATCCGCCAGTTCAGTTTGTCTCGGTTTCCGTGGATGAAGTCCTGGATATCGTCCGCCCACCAAAGGCCTTCCAGCGGTAACGAATCGCATCTCTGGCACGTCCACCAGGACGAAATCGGTGACCGGTGGCAGGTACAACTCCTTCAGCCCGGCCCGCAGGTCTTCACCTTTCACGTTGACCTCGTTCGATGGTGTTGCACTCGGCTACTTGATTCTGACGGTATGTCTGATCCTGACGCCTGCTCCAACAGCTCAACGTCAGGGCATCCCGGCCAGGTGCGCGCACGCGTCCCACAAGCGCGTCCGGGCTTCGGGGTCCGATCCCATTCCGGGCGTCGGGAGCTCCTTGCGCTTGGCCCATAGCTTTCCTGAGACTCCCGCTGTTTCGCGTGACGTGGCGAGCCAGAGCGGTGTATCTGCCGCCTTTTCTGCCGGTGCTCCGAACGTGTTCGTGATCCAGCGGAATGGGCCCCCGACGTCCTGCAGCAGCGTCGTGTTCTTGACCAGTCCCGGATGGACGGCATTGGCGACCACGCCTGAGCCGCGCAGACGCTCAGCGAACTCCTGTGTGAGCAGAACCCGGGCCAGCATTGTGGGCGGCGTCGAGCGAAGGTAGCTGTACTTGCCGCTTGCAGTCTGGAGGTCGTCGAAGTTCAGCCTGGCATTGCCATACCGGGACGCGATGTTGACGATACGGGAATTGCTGGGAGGTGCGGCAGCGTGGTGCGTGAGCGCGTCCAGCAGCAGGTTGGTCAGGAGGAAGTACGCCATCACATTAGTGGCGAAGGTCAGTTCTATTCCATCGCGGGTTACCTGACGCTCCTTGCGGAACACGCCCGCTGCGTTGACCAGCACGTCGAGCCGGTCGTGGCGGGACAGGAAGTCAGCCGCCGCCGCCTGGATCGAGGACTGGTCTGAGAGGTCACAGACCAGTGGTTCAAGTTTGGCGCCCGGAACCAGCCGGCGGATGCCCGCCATCGCCTCGCTCGCCCGGGTTGTTGATCGCCCCGCCACGACCACCAAGGCACCCTCACGTGCAAGGGCCGATGCCACAGCGCCTCCCAAGCCGCCAGCCGCGCCTGTCACCAGTGCCACGGTTCCGTCCATGGATGCCATCGCCTCGCCTCCTGACGCGTTGCCATCTTGTCGTAACGATGAGGCCGCCGCGGAGCCGGGGAATTCCGGCGCTATTCCTCGACTAGTCAAAATCACAACACACGCGAGCCGGATTGACCAGACAACTTGCTTACACCACCAGCCGCAGCGACCTTTCGCCCAACCGCATAGTGATTTCCTGGCCCCAGGATGCGGTCAGGCGGTCTGATTCCATGCCGTCGCCGAACACCACCAGCTGGTCGGATGCCACGGTGATCCGGAGTGTCTCGCCCGCGTCCAGCACCCCCTCCGTCAGGGAGGCTCCGGTGATGGGGGAGGGCCAGGCCTCGCGGACGAACCACGCGAGCTGGGCGTCCGCCGGCGCCGGCAGCGCGCGCCCTCCACGCGCCAGGGCGATGGAAGCGCACCAGCCGGTGGCCCCGGTGCCGGTGGAGACGATCAGCCCAGACGAGGACTGCCGTTCGGTCCGGCCGTCCGGGGTGGTGAGCTGGTACCGGGCCGACTGGTGCGAGGCATGCCCGACGAAGATTTCGTTGAGCGCCGAGAGTTCCTGCCCGTCGTCGAGGCGCGCTGTCACGGTGGCGAGCTCCTGGCTGTTCAGCCGTTCCGGCCCGGCCAGGACAGCTTCCCGGAGCAGCTTTGCTGCCCCGTTCGGCGTGTGCCGGACCAGGACGCCGGGATTCGCTCCCGGCTCCGGATCGATCCCGATGACCGGCTGGCCGTTGAGGTACTTGGCGGCGTTGGCCACCAGCCCGTCCTGGCCCACCACGGCGACGATATCCTCCGCCGTGAGCAGGAAGCGGCTGAGGTCCGTGCGCTCCACCTCGGCGTGACGCCATTCGTCTGGAACTGCTGCCCGTACCGTCTCCAGCGCGACGGTGATCCTGTCATGTTGCCCCTGGACATCCTGGATGTTGCGTCCCCGAGTGCGGAGGAAGAATTCGGCCTGGCCGCGCGTGGCGTGCCGGTCCAGCAGTTCCTGGAGCTCGGTCCGTCGGTGGACGATGACAAGGCGTGGATTTGCCATGCCGGGATCCTACTTCCCGGCGTTGCCGGTGGTGCCTGCAGCTATGCGGCCTGCATCAGCCAAGGCCGTGCCGCCCACTGGCTCCCGGAGCAGCCCGGCCAGCGCCCCGCTCAGCAGGTCCGGGGTGATGGTGAGGTTCCCGATGTTGGGCAGCGAACCGGCTGCCTCGCGGAGGGCCAAGCCCAGAAGGGTGGCCTGGTCCACGTCCTGGTAGACCTCCATGGTGGCGGCCTCGCGTGCGGCCGCAGCCTCTCCCAGCAGCCGGATCTGGTTCGCTTCGGCGTCGGCGCTAATGCCCTGCCGTTCGGCCGAAGCGTGCGCGTCGATCAGTCCCGCGGCCGCCTTTTCCTCGGCCGCACGCCGTGCGTTGGCGCCTTCCTGGGCCACCAAGTGTTCGCGGCGGGTGGCCAGTTCGATCTGGCTCGCCATTTCGTTCTCGGAAATGGTCCGTTCACGTTCGACGGCGACGGCCCGGCGTTCGTAGACGGCGCGGTCTGCTTCGGCCTGGAGCTGTTCGCGGACCGGCGTCTGGAGGGCTCTCTCGACGTCCGACTCCGGCCGGACAGCCAGGACCTGCACGCCAAGGATCTCGATGCCTGTGGACAGGAGCCGGGCGTCCGAGCGCAGCGCGTCGGTAAGGACCGTGCGGAGCTGGCTGACAGCGCGCTCCAGGGCCTCGGCCAATGTGGTGGTGGCGATCTGGTCAATGGCGTGGCTTTGGCACAGCTGGCCGATGATGGTGGCCACCTGGTCCCTGCCGGTCGCGGGACCCGCGCCGGCCGGTTGGAGGCCGAAGTCGAGCCGGCTGGAGACGGCCACGGGGTCGACGAAGCGGTAGGTCACGTTCGCCTGGATGCTTACGTCCTGGTGGTCCCGGGTGATGGCGTGGAAGAGGGTAGGCAGTTCCTGGTCATCGACGGGAACCTCGCTGAGCACGGAGACCGCGGGGCGGTACCAGAACGCCTGGCCTACTCCTTCGTGGCGGACCGAGCCTTTCTGGAGGTGGACGACGTAGCCGGTGGGTCTGCCCAGGAAGTGGCTGATCCAGGGGTAGTTCTTGATGCTGGCCATGGGATTCGATAGGCGCCGCCAGAACTTATTGTCAAGATGACGATAAATTCCTAGGATGGGGACATGCCTGAATCTCACCCGGAGCACGCGCGCTTCCCGGTGACGGTCGACGTCGTCGCCCTCACCGTGGCCGACGACACCCTGAACGTCCTGCTCATCACCCGGCTCATTGAACCGTTCCGCGGAACACTCGCCCTCCCGGGCGGTTTTGTGCTGGCTGGCGAGGACCTGCCGTCTGCTGCGGCCCGCGAACTTGCTGAAGAGACCGGCGTCGAGCACGTCCCCGGGTACCTGGAGCAGCTGGGGAGCTACGGCCCGAGGGGGCGCGATCCCCGCGGTGACGTGCTCACCGTGGCTCACTTGCTGCTCGCGCCCAACTTCCCGGTGCTGTCCGCCGGGAGCGACGCCGAACACGCCGGCTGGTATCCGGTCAGCCAGGTCCTGAGGGGCGAAGTGCAGCTCGCCTTCGACCATGAGCGGATCCTCGCCGATGCCCTGGAGCGGGCGAAATCAAAGCTCGAATACTCGCCGTTGGCGGCGGCCTTTTGCGGTGAGGAATTTACCGTGGCACAGCTCCGTGCTGTTTATGAGGCCGTCTGGGGTACCCGCCTCGACCCCAGGAACTTCCACCGGAAGGCCACGGGAACACCTGGTTTTCTGGAGAGTACCGGACGGATGACTGCGGGCGACGCCGGCCGCCCCGCGGCTCTCTTCAGGCTCGCCGAAACAGCCCGCCCCACAGCAGGCCAGCCCACGCATGCCGTGCTGAATCCGCCGCTCATGCGCCCGCGTGACTGACGCCCCCTAGTGTCGGGGGAGTGTGGGATCCCGCCGTGGCCTGGGCTTCACCAGCCGGCCGGCGGCACCGACCGCGGCGTTCCGGATTCCTGAGCCGGTATCCATCATGGCGAATTGGCCTGTCAGGCGCGAGGCCAGCACGAGCCGCTGAGTCCGCGCCCGGCGCTCCTTGTCGAACACGGCAAGACCTGCCTCGACAGAGGAAGCCTGCGCCACGGACCGCCCCAGCGTGGCCCCATCAACGATGGCCTCGCAGGCGCCGCGTCCAAGGAAGGGCGCCATTGCGTGGGCAGCGTCGCCCACCAACGCTGTCTTTCCGGTGATGTACCGCGGCAACTTCGGCGCCTCGAAGAGTCCATGATGTAGGATGGCGTTTTCTTCGATCCTGTCGATCAGCTCCCGCACGCCGCGGTGCCAGGACCCGAAATGGTTCAGGATGTGCGGCAGATGTGGTCCATCAAACGTCCGATCGGCGCAGATGCATGCATACCAGTTGGTCGCATCAGGACCTGCCGGCGTGATGCCGAACAGTGCCCCGGGTGCCCAGGTCTCGCCGTATTCGGCCACGGCGCCCTTGACGGTGCCCCGCCATGCGACGGCTCCAAGGGAACGGGCGGGGAACCGGTCACCGAACATCCGCTGCCGGGTGCGGCTGAACGTGCCGTCTGCACCGACCACCAGCTCCGCATCGTCCAGCTGTTCGGCCTCGATGACCTGCGTGTTGAATCTGACGTCGATGTCCCGGGCAAGCGCGGCGAGCAACGCGGGCCGAGAGACCAGGTTCAGGTCGGCGCCGCCGGGGGCTGTCAGCAATGTCCGCCCCGCCGGCGTCCACAGTTGGGTTCCTGCGCCAGCAGCAATATGCGCCCAGCCGACAGCGCGGCGCGAGGCGTCAACACCAATACCATCGAGGGCCTTCATGGCGGCCGGCCACATGCCCAGCATGGTGCCCGACGTCGGCAGGGCCGCAGCCTGCTCCAAGACTGTCACTGACCAGCCGTGACGCTTCAGGGCCCGTGCCGTGCTCAGGCCGCTGATGCCCGCGCCGATGATGACCGCTGAATGTCCCACGCCTCAAGGGTACAGACTCCACCCAGCCGGTCATTCCTCCCGTTTGGGTGGACGGGTACGCTGGGATGACCGTTAGGCAGTGTGCGGTGCCCGTCCAGCTGGGCGTGGAACCACCCCAGCATCCCGGCGGTGTTCAAAATGGCTGCTCGAGCCCCCTCAACTATGAAACCGCCGACATCACGCGGCACATCCAGGACCTCGTGTTGAATTCCATGGCCCTGCCCGGCTTTCTTGAGAACCTGGCGGTCTTCTGCGCGGACGAGCTTTCACGTTTTTCCGGGGATATGTCCTGCGGAATCACGGTGCTCCGGCCGTCAGGTGCCCCGTTATGGGTGGCTCGGACGAACGCGGCCGAAGCCTTGAGGATTCTCAGACCAGATACCGTGAAGGGCCGGAATTGATCGCCTCGCTGGGGGTAGGAGTCGTCACGGTCACGGACCTGAGGTCCTAGTACTACAGTCGCGTTTGTGGGGTGTGGCCGCGGGATTTGTAGTGGCATTGCTGGGCTCTGTGTTGGTGTTTTCGTCGCCAGAGTGAGCAGCGGATGACGTGTCGGTGGTCTGGTTCCCGGCGCCAGGCAATCCGTGTGATGAGGTGCCTGATTTCGGGCAGTAAGAGCCTTACCAGGTGCTCGGCGCTTGAATCTGGGCCCCCTTTTTTGAGCGGATGACACTGAGGAAGGCGTGGGCGAACATGGACAGGGTGATGTGCCTGTACCAGCCGGTGTACTGCCGTACCTGGTAGTGGTCAAGCCCGGTTTCGCCCTTGGAGGTTTGGAAAGTTTCCTCGATGGCCCAGCGGGCTCCGGCAACCCGGGCCAGTTCGATCAGGATGACGTTTTCCGGCTTGTGGCAGATGAAGTAGGCAAGGTCCGTGGGGTCTTTCAGGGAGCGGCGGGCCAGCAGCCAGTGCTCACCGGTCTCGGCGGGGCCGTTGATGCGGATCCTTGCCCAGGCGTAGAGCCGTTCGCCCTGCGTTGAGCAGCAGCGCGGGGGGCAGCATCAGCTCCAGAGGGCCACGTGGAACTTCGACCCACGACGCTCAAGTCCACGTGAGCCGCCCGGGGCGATCATCGCGGCGGTGGCATCCGCTATGGTGACGAACCGCTGTAGCGTCCTTGCCGTGGTGGTTGTCCGGCGGCGGTCCAGGGTAGTCACCCACCAGAGACCGGACACCGGAGTTCCCACGACGGGCACACGGACCAAGGCCCCGCTCTGTAATTCCGCCCGGACAATGTGCCCGATTGCGAGCATGGTGCCTTCGCCCGCCCTGACGGCGGCGAGGGCGTCGGTTTCACTGCTGAGCCGGATGATCTCCGGCGCCACGCCCGTCGAGGCAAGCCACCGGCCTTCATCCGAGTGCTCCTGGATCCCTGAGGGCCCGGCGAACCACGGACGGTCCAGCAACTGCGCGAGCGCCACCGGGCCGTGCAGCCCCGCGAGGGGATTCGTTGCCGCCACTACGAAGACCCGCTGGTAGCGGAGGAAGGGGATCATCTCCAATTCCCGGCCGGCTACAGTGGCGACGGTCTCCGCTGGCCGGGCTCCAAGGGCGATGTCGTAGGCGCGCTCCAACAGCAGAGAGGCAATATCGGCCGCAGACTCCACGACCACATCAACCGAAACCCCGGGAACCCGTTTTGTGAACAGGTCCAGCAGCCTCCCCGCAGCATGTTCCGCGAAAGGAGCCGTCGCTACGATCCTCAGCCGCCCCGTGTCCGTCGAGGCGTGGGAAACCTCCCACCGGGCCCGGTCTGCCAGGCCGATGATTTCCTGGGCATAGTCTGCAAGCGCCCGGCCGCCGGCCGTCAGAGCGATGCCGCCATGGGCACGCACAAAGAGCGGGTCGCCAAGGTCCTGCCGAAGCGCAGCGATGGCCGTGGACACGGCGGGCTCGCTGACGCCGAGGGCAGCCGCGGCGGCATGAAGCGAGCCAAGCTTTGCCACGAGCGCAAAGGTCCGCAATTGGCTCAACGTCATCGACACGGCTTCATAACCTTTCGCTTATGACGATATTGACACCCCGTTTCCGCCGGGGCAACACTTGCCTCAATCCGGTGCTGCCCAACGCCGCCCGGCCGCTTCGGAGTGAGGTAGGGACTATGCAGATTCCGGCTCCATTTGACTATGTCCGGGCCACGACGGTGGACAACGCCCTGGAACTTCTCGCACGCCATGGGCCCGATTCCCGGGTAATTGCCGGGGGGCACAGCCTCCTGCCAATGATGAAGCTGCGGCTGGCCCGGCCGGAGTGGCTGATCGACATCAACGACCTCTACGAGCTCGATTTCATCCTCCGCGACGGTGACCGGCTGCGTATCGGTGCCATGACCCGCCACACGACGCTCCTGGAGTCCGCCGAGGTCGCCGGACATTTCCCCATTGTCCGGGACGCCGAATCTGTGATCGCCGACCCGATTGTGCGCAACCGCGGAACCATCGGCGGTTCGCTCTGCCAGGCCGACCCGGCCGAGGACCTGTCCACGGTCTGCAAAGTCCTGGGTGCGGAAGCGGTCATCCGCGGACCCGGCGGCGAGCGCATCCTCTCCATGGTCGACTTCCACCGTGGCCCTTACGAGACCGCGGTGGGTCCGGACGAGCTGCTCTGCGAAGTCCGATTCCCCATCCGTACCCGCTCGGGCAGCGCCTATGAAAAGGTTGAACGCCGCGTGGGCGACTGGGCTGTCGGCGCGGCCGGAGCGGCCGTCTCGCTCGCCGAGGACGGCACCATCGACGACGCCTCCGTCGGACTCACCGCGCTCGGCCTCGACCACACCGTTGCCGAGGCCGCGGCCCTGCTGCGGGGGCAGCTCCCCCAGGAGGAGCTGTTCGTTGAGGCCGGACGGCTGGCCGCGGCTGCCTGCGATCCGGTGCAGGACCAACGCGGGCCGATCGACTACAAACGACATCTGGCCGACGAGCTCACCCGGCGGGTTTTGCGGCTTGCCTGCTCCCGCGCCGCCCAGACACAGGAAGGCTGAAGCAGATGCAGATCAGCATGACCGTGAACGGAAACGAAGTCACGAGCGAGATTGAACCCCGTGTTCTCCTGGTCCACTACATCCGCGAGGTCTTGGGCCTGACCGGCACCCACTGGGGCTGCGACACGAGCAACTGCGGGACATGCGTGGTCTTGATGGACGGGCAGCCGGTGAAATCCTGCACCGTCCTCGCGGCCATGGCCGCCGGGCACGACATCCGCACCGTCGAGGGACTGGCCACGGGAGGGACACTCGATCCCGTCCAGCAAGGGTTCATGGAGGAACACGGACTGCAGTGCGGATTCTGCACCCCCGGAATGATGCTGACGGCCCGCGCCCTGCTGGATAAAAACCCGCATCCGAACGATACCGAGATCCGGCAGGCCATCTCCGGACAAATCTGCCGGTGCACGGGCTACGCAACAATCGTCCGCTCGGTGCAGTGGGCAGCCGCCCACCCGGCTGGCGTCACCGACAGCACAGACACAGCAGACACAGCCACTGTCGGCGCAGAAACACAGGACACAGAGGTGAAGGCATGACCGTCATCCACGAGCGGCCGAGCAATCCGGGGGCCGGCGACGAGGACCGCCCGATCGGCTTCGGCCGCATCCAGCGGAAGGAAGACCCGCGCTTCGTCCGGGGCAAGGGCCACTACCTCGACGACATCGTCCTGCCCGGGATGCTGCACGGCGCCATTCTGCGGGCCCCGGTAGCGCACGCCCGCCTGGTGTCCATTGACACCACCAACGCCCTGGCGCATCCCAAAGTGGTGACCGTCATCACCGGCAAGGACCTGCTGGGCCTGAAGCTCGCGTGGGCGCCCACCCTCTCCGCAGATGTCCAGGCAGTGCTGGTGACCGACAAAGTGAGGTTCCAGGGGCAGGAGGTCGCCTTCGTTGTTGCCGAGGACCGCTACGCCGCACGCGATGCCCTGGAGTTAATCGACGTCGAATACGACGTGCTGCCCCCGCTGGTCGACGCGCGCAAGGCCCTCGACCCGGACGCGCCCGTGATCCGTGATGAAATCGAGGGCCGGACGGACAACCGGATCTTCGACTGGGAAATAGGCGACAAAGCCGAAACCGAGGCGGTGTTCGCCTCCGCCGACGTGGTCGTCAGCCAGGAGATCGTCTATCCGCGGGTGCATCCCGCGCCTATGGAGACCTGCGGCGCCGTCGCCGACTACGAACCGGTCGAGGGGAGGCTGACGCTGTACGAGACGACGCAGGCACCCCATGCGCACCGGACCCTGTACGCGATTGTCGCCGGCATCCCGGAGCACAAAATCCGCATCGTCTCTCCCGATATCGGCGGGGGGTTCGGCAACAAAGTGGGCATCTACCCCGGCTACATTCTCGCCGTCGTCGGCTCGATCGTCACCGGCCACCCGGTGAAGTGGGTGGAGGACCGCTCCGAGAACCTGATGTCGACGTCGTTCGCGCGCGACTACATCATGCAGGGCGAGATCGCAGCCACCAAGGAGGGCAAGATCCTCGCCGTGCGGACCAACGTGCTGGCCGACCACGGGGCGTTCAACGCCACCGCGCAGCCGACCAAGAACCCGGCCGGCTTCTTCTCCATCTTCACCGGCAGCTATGACCTGAAGGCCGCGTACTGCACCGTCACTGGCGTCTACTCGAACAAGGCCCCGGGCGGGGTCGCCTACGCCTGCTCGTTCCGCGTCACGGAGGCCGTCTACCTGGTCGAACGGCTGGTAGACATCCTGGCCCGGAAACTCGAGATGGACCCGGCGGAACTGCGGCTGAAGAACTTCATTAAACCGGAGCAGTTCCCCTACGCCAACAAGACCGGCTGGATCTACGACTCGGGCAACTACGAACCCGCCATGCGGCTGTCCATGCAGCTGGCCGGCTATGACGAGCTCAGGCGTGAGCAGAAGGAAAAGCGGGCCCGCGGAGAGCTCATGGGCATCGGCGTCTCGTTCTTCACCGAGACCGTGGGCGCAGGCCCGCGCAAGCACTTCGACATTGTGGGCCTGGGAATGGCCGACGGCGCCGAGCTGCGCGTCCATCCGACCGGCAAGGCCGTCGTCAGGATCTCGGTGCAGACCCAGGGGCAGGGCCATGAAACGACGTTCGCCCAGATCGTCGCGGAGGAACTCGGCATCGCGCCGGAGAACGTCGATGTTGTCCACGGCGATACCGACCAGACCCCCTTCGGCCTGGGCACCTACGGCAGCAGGTCGACGCCGGTCAGCGGCGGCGCCGTGGCCCTCGTTGCCCGCAAGGTCCGCGAGAAGGCGAAGCTGATCGCCGCGGCCATGCTGGAAACCCGTCCCGAAGACCTGGAATGGGAAAAGGGACGCTGGTTCGTCAAGGGTGACCCCAGCGTCGGGAAGACCATCGCCGAGATCGCCATGGGCGCCCACGGCACGGTGGCCCTGCCCGAAGGAATCGACGGCAACCTGGACGCCGAGGTGACCTACGACCCGCCGAACCTGACCTTCCCCTTCGGCGCCTACATCTGTGTGGTCGACGTCGATCCGGGCACCGGACACGTCAAGGTGCGGCGCTTCATCGCGGTGGACGACTGCGGGACGAGGATCAACCCGATGATCATCGAGGGCCAGGTGCACGGCGGACTGACCGATGGCGTCGGCATGGCCCTGATGGAAATCATCGAGTTCGACGAGGCCGGGAACTGCCTCGGCGGATCCTTCATGGACTACCTGATCCCCACGGCCATGGAAGTGCCGGACTGGGAGACCGGTTTCACCGTCACCCCGTCCCCGCACCACCCGATCGGCGCGAAAGGCATCGGAGAGTCAGCCACCGTCGGCTCACCGCCGGCGATCGTGAACGCCGTCGTCGACGCCCTGGCACCCTTCGGCGTCACGCACATGGACATGCCATGCACCCCGGCCCGCGTCTGGGCCGCCATGCAGGGCCGGGCGAGGCCTCCGATCTGACATGACCTCCACCGCAGAATCCCTTGCGGCCCGCGCGAACGAACTCGCCGGCCGCCGTGAGCCGTTCGTCCACGCCACCGTTGTCCGCGCCCATCGGCCGACCATCGCGCACGCTGGCGATACCGCACTGGTGCTCTCCACCGGCGAGATCCAGGGCTTTGTGGGCGGGAACTGCGTCGAGGCTTCGGTGCGGGAGTACAGCCTCCAGGCGCTGGCTATTCAGGAACCGCTCCTCCTGCGCGTGGTTCCCGGCGAACCCTCCCGAACCGCTGAGGAGGGCGCCGTCGAGGTTTCCAACCCGTGCCTGAGCGGAGGGGCAATCGAGATCTTCCTTCAGCCGCGCATTCCGGCCCCCCGCGTCCTGGTGGTGGGCACGACGCCGGTGGCCCAGGCCCTCGCGACGCTGGGATCCGGCGTCGGCCTGGCAGTCGAGCTCACCGACGGCGACTCTGCGGACCCCCGGACGGACGATGCCGCGCTGATCGTCGCCTCGCATGGCAAGGCGGAGGAAGGCGCCCTCGAAGCGGCCCTGCGCGCCGGTGTGCCCTACGTCGCCCTCGTGGCCAGCGAGATCCGCGGGGCCGCCGTCCTGGACTCCCTCGACGTCGACGACGTATTGCGCGGGCGGGTCTTCACACCCGCGGGCCTGCAGCTCGGGGCCCGCACCCCCGGGGAGATCGCGCTCTCGATCCTTGCCCAGCTCATTGGGGAGCGATCCAAGGCGAGGCACGCCACACCGGCGGCGGCCGTACCGGCGGCAGAATCTCACGCGGCTCCATCTCCGGGAACTGCCGCACCGGCCGCGCCGGCGAGCGCGGTCGACCCCGTCTGCGGCATGAACGTTCCGGCTGTTGAGTCGTCACTGCATGTCCAGCACAACGGTGTCACCGTGTACTTCTGCTCGCCCGGCTGCCGTGCCGCCTTCCGCAAGGATCCTGAGCGTTATGCCCTCGTTCCCTGAGCCCAGGACTGCAGGCATCATTCTGGCTGCAGGAGGATCCCGGCGCCTCGGCCGGCCGAAACAGCTACTTCCCTACGGCGAGGGCGTCCTGCTCGACGCCGTCCTGGCGACTGCCCGGAACTGCGGCTTCGCCCAGACGGTCCTGGCGCTGGGAGGCTCCGCCGAGGAGGTGCGGCAGACCGTCGACACCAGGGACTGCGACATCGTGCTCAACCCGGACTATGGCGACGGGTGTTCCTCCTCCATTGCCGCGGCTCTTGCGGTGCTGCAGCCGGAGACGGATGCTGTGGTCCTCCTGCTCGGGGACCAGCCCGGGGCCCGGTCCGAGAACGTGCGAGCGTTGCTCGGCGCCCTGTTCAGCGGCCCGTCGAACGTTGTGGGCGGCGCCGGGGGCAGCGGCATCGCCGTGTGCCGCTATGAGGACGGCATCGGCCATCCCCTCGCGTTCGCCCGGCGGCTCCTTCCCGAGCTAGCGGCCCTGCACGGCGACAAGGGGGTCTGGAAGCTGCTGGAGCAGAGGGAGGCCGACGTCGTCGAGGTCGCCACCACGGGCTCCATCCCCCTGGACGTCGACACCGAGGAAGACTACCGGCGGCTCCTGGACAGGTTGCAGGGGGCGGCATGACCACGGCGGCGCGGTCCGGAGCGGAGGAGGATGTGCAGCTGCGGGTCCCCGACGTCGCGTCCCTGATGGCAGCGCTGGACCGTAACGACTACCTGGCCGACGTCGGACTCGCCACGGCGCTGTTCCTGGCCGTGCGCCTCCCGCAGCCCATCCTCCTGGAGGGCGAAGCCGGGGTGGGCAAGACGGAGGCCGCGAAGGCGCTGGCCCAGCTCCTCGATACACCGCTGTACCGGCTGCAGTGCTACGAGGGGATCGACGCCGGAGAAGCGCTCTACGAATGGAACCACCAGCGCCAGCTCCTCGGGATCCGGCTGGCCGAGGTCCGCGATGCCGCCGTGACCGAAACCGACCTCTTCGGGCCGCAATACCTGCTGCGCAGGCCGCTGCTGCAGGCGATTGAGCACCCCGGGCCCCGACCCGCAGTGCTCCTCCTCGACGAGATTGACCGTGCCGACGCCGAGTTCGAGGCGTTCACCTTCGAGCTGCTGGCCGAGGCCGCGGTCACCATCCCGGAGCTGGGCACGATCCGGGCTACCCATCCCCCGATCGTCGTCCTGACGTCCAACCGGACCAGGGACCTGCACGACGCGCTGACCCGCCGGTGCCTCTATCACTGGATCGACTACCCGGGGCCGGGCCGCATCGCCGAGATCGTGCGCCGCCGGGTGCCGGCCAGCAGCGGGCCGCTGGCGCTGCAGGCTGGTGCCGTGGTCACCAGACTCCGTACCTTGGACCTCGCCAAGCCACCGGGGATTTCGGAGGCAATCGACTGGGTTTCCGCCCTCGCCGTGCTGGGCGTGGAACGCATCGACGCCGGGACGGCGGAGCAGACCTGGGGCTCGATCGTCAAGAACCGCGACGACCTGGAGCTGGTCGGCGCGCGAGGGGCAGCCTGGCTCGTGGGCGGCACCGATGGCTGAGGGCACCGGCTCCGTGTCGCCGACGGTTGAGGCAGCCTCCCTGTCCGCCGCCTTCGTCACAGCACTGCGGAGGGTCGGGCTTTCGAGCTCCCCGTACCAGGCAGCACGGCTGGCCGAGGCACTCCAGATGGTCCCGCCGACCGCCCTCGAACAGCTGTACTGGACGTGCCGGGTGGTCCTGGTGTCCACCCGCGAGCAGCTGCCGGTTTTCGACGCCGTGTTCAACGCCGTGTTCCGCAACGGATTTGACCCCGCCGCGCAGCTGGGCGGCCCGGCTGCGCCGGCCGCATCGCCGTCGCTCGGCCCCGATTCACGCATCACGCCCTCTCCCGCCGACGCACGGGCAGCGGAGAATCCGCCCAGTCGGCAGCCGCTTCCGGCGGTGGCGTCAGCGGGCCGGGACGGCTCCGAGGACCGCGCCGGCCCTGGACGGGAGGCCGTCCTCGCCATGGCCTCGGCCGAGGAGCACCTGCACGAAATGTCCTTCACGGAGCTCTCCCCTGAGGAAGTCCTCGAGGTCAGGCGGCTGGCCGCCCGGATGCTGCTGGCTACACCGGCGCGGCTGAGCCGCCGCACCCGCAAGTCCGCACACAGCAGCGCCCGGCTGGACGTCCGGGCCACGGTGCGAGCGGCCCGGCGGTCCGGTTCCGACGCCACCCGGCTGCTCTATGCCCGGCGGCGTGAGCAACGGCGCAAGCTGGTGTTCCTGTGCGACGTCTCCGGTTCGATGGAACCGTACGCCCGCATCTTCCTGTCGCTGCTGCAGGGCGCGGTGGCGAGTGCGGGGGCCGAGGCCTTCGTGTTCTCCACGCGGCTGACCCGGCTGACCAGGCAGCTGTCGCAGCGCGATCCTGACCAGGCGCTGGCCCGCGCCGCTGCCACCGCCCCCGACTGGGCAAGCGGGACCCGGATCGCCGAGAGCATTCGACGGTTCGTGGACGAGCACGGCCGCCGCGGACTGGCCCGGGGCGCGGTGGTTGTGGTGCTCTCCGACGGCTGGGCCCAGGAGGACCCGGAGCAGGTGGCGGTGCAGATGGCCCGGCTGCGGAGGCTGGCGTACAGGATCGTCTGGGTGAATCCGCGCAAGGCTGCGCCACAATACCAGCCGCTGGCGGGCGGGATGGCAGCCGCCCTGCCGTACTGCGACGCCTTCGTCAGCGGCCACAGCTACACGGCTTTGGCAGAGGTGGCAGCCGCAATCCGCGCCGACGGCCGGTCATCACTTGAGAGGCAAAGGACGAGCTAATGCAAATTGACAGCACATTCTCGGTAGTCGCCCCGATCGACAAGGTATGGGACACGCTCATGGACTTTGAACGGGTGGCAGGCTGCCTCCCCGGGGCCAAGATCCTGAACAAGCTCTCAGACGACGCGTACCAGGTGGGCATGACGGTGAAACTGGGCCCCGTGAGCATGCAGTACAAGGGCCTGCTGAACGTCGTCGAGCGCAATCCGGCCGAACACCGCGCCGTGCTCGGCGGAAAGGCGCAGGAGACGCGCGGGCAGGGCACCGCCGAGGCATCGGTCACCCTGGTCCTGGCGGAAGATGGCGGCACCACGCGCGGGACGGTCTCCGCAGACCTGGCACTCTCCGGGAAGGCCGCCGCCATGGGAAAGGGCGTTATCGGCAGCATCACGGAGCAGATGATGTCCCTCTTCGCCGGAAACCTGCAGGCCATGCTGGCAGAGCCGGCTCCGGAGCAGGCCGCTGTTTCCGAGACGGCTCCGCCGCCGGTCTCAGCGCCCGAGCCCGTCATCGCGGCGGGTTCGGCGGCGGGTTCGGCCCCGCCGTCGTCGGAGCTCCCGGGCCCCGCTCCGGCGCGCGTCCCCCCGGCAGCCAGCCGGCCCTCGGCGCACCCGGCCGGCAGCCTGGACGCATTGAGCCTCACGAAGGGCATCGCCGCGGATCAGCTCTCCAGCCCCGGCAAGGTCCTCGGCCTCGTGGCTGTGGTTGCGTGCCTCGCCTACTGGGCCGGCCGCAGGTCGGCATTCCGCATGCTCCGGCGCTGCGGCAGGCTCTGAGGACCGCCATGCGTGATGTTCTGGCCGCAATGATGCCGGACTGGCGGAAGGGCAGCACCTCCGGCCTGGCCACTGTCGTGAGCACTTTCAAGTCCGCCCCTAGGCTCCCGGGGGCGTCCATGCTGGTCACGGCCGGAGGCGATGCTGTCGGGTCGGTCTCAGGTGGCTGCGTCGAAGGCGCCGTCTATGAGCTCGCCACACAGGTCAAGGAGGAGGGCAAGCCGGTCCTGGTGCGCTACGGGATTAGCGACGACGATGCGTACGCCGTCGGCCTGACCTGCGGCGGGATCATCGACATCTTCGTGGAACCGGTGTCGCGGCAGAGCTTTGCCGAGCTCGACGACGTCGGACAGGACATCGCCGCCGAGCGCCGGGTGGGGGTCGCAACGGTGATCGAGCACCCGGACAGCAGCCGGCTTGGCCGGCACCTCGTCGTAAGGCCGGAAGGATTCGAAGGTGACCTCGGCTCCGAGCGGTCCAACCACGCCGTCGGCGATGATACTCAGGGCCTCCTCGCCGCCGGCCGGACCGGCATCCTGAACTACGGCCTGGACGGCGAGCGGCTCGACACCGGCATGCGGGTCTTCTTCGCAAGCTACGCCCCGCCGCCGCGGATGCTCGTCTTCGGAGCAATCGACTTCGCCGCGGCGCTGGCCCGGCTGGGGACCTTCCTCGGCTACCGCGTCACGGTCTGCGACGCCCGGGCCATCTTCGCCACTCCCGCCAGGTTCCCCGAGGCGGCGGAAGTCGTCAATGCGTGGCCGCACCGCTATCTGGCCGAACAGCTCTCCAAGGGCCTGGTGGACGAACGGACTGTCATCTGTGTCCTCACGCATGACCCTAAATTCGATATCCCGTTGCTGGAAGTGGCCCTGCGCGGCGGCCCCGTGGCCTTCATCGGAGCCATGGGTTCCCGGCGGACCCATGAGGGCAGGATTGCCCGCCTGCGCCAGGCGGGGCTGGGCGAGGCTGAGCTGTCCAGACTCCACAGCCCGGTGGGGCTGGACCTGGGCGCACGTACCCCCGAGGAGACGGCGGTGTCCATCGCCGCGGAGTTCATCGCCAAGCAGTGGAGCGGGAGCGGGGAGCCGTTGAGGCAACTCGACGAGCGGATTCACCACGACGAGCTACGTTGATTGCCAACGACGCCGTTCGCTGGGCAATGACCGCTGTGCTGCTGGCGGCGACGTTGTACTCGGCCTTCTGCGCCAGCAGGAAATCCTTCGGGCCGCCATGGCTTCGCGGACACCCACCGACCTCGCGGTGGGCGTCATCATCGGCCACGAACGGTGCAGCTACGATGTTGCGCTCGAGTGGCTCTTCCGGGCATCACGGACGCGCAACGTCAGCATCCGCGATTTGGCGGCCGAGATTGTCGCCGCCGCGGACGAGCCCACCCTGTGCGGATCCGTTTCGACCACTGACCAGTGATGTTACGCGCCTGCCAGCGGGCATATAAAGCGCCCTGGTGTGGAATGACAAAACCGATATTCAACTATCAGGTACTCTGTGTCCATGTCATCAGAGACGCTGGCCAGCCACATCACCGCCCCCATCGAAACCTTCGCCGTGGAACCGGCCCGCGTGCGGATCCTTGTCGCCCAAGCCCGGCATCCCGCGGACGCCCATCTCGAACTGATTCACACGCCCCTCACCGGCGGCCCGCTCGCTTCCCTGCCGCTGTCTACTGAGGCTGACGTCGCGGAGGCCTACGCCCGGGCGGGGCAAGCCCAGGTCGAATGGGCCCGAACGTCGTTCAAGGATCGGAAGCGGATCATGGAGCGGTTCCATGACATCGTCCTCGACCGCCAGGATGAGGTCCTGGACTTCATCCAGCTCGAGTCGGGCAAGTCCCGGGGCCACGCCTTCGAAGAGGTTGCCGACGTCGCCGTCACGGCACGCCATTACGGCCGCGCCGCCTCCGGCTACCTCAAGACCCGCCGCCGTTCCGGTGCCTACCCGGTGTTGTCCCAGGCGCGCGAGCTGCGCCATCCCAAGGGTGTGGTGGGCATCGTCTCGCCGTGGAACTACCCCTTCAGCCTCGCCGTCACCGACGCGATCGCCGCACTCGTGGCGGGCAACGCCGTCGTCCTGCGGCCAGACCGTCAGGCGAGTTTGTCGGCCCTCCTCGGCGTGGAGATGCTGCGTGATGCCGGGCTTCCTGAGGGCGTCCTTGAGGTGGTCCTGGGTGACCGTCGCATCGGCGAGGCCGTCCTGGACCGGGCCGACTACGCCTGCTTCACGGGCTCGACGCCCGTGGGCCGCAAGGTGGCGGAATCCCTGGCCGGCCGGCTGATTGGCTACTCCCTGGAGCTCGGCGGGAAAAACGGCGTGTACATCGCCGACGACGCCGACCTCGACAAAGCCGTGACCGGTACCATCCGCACCTGCTTCGCATCGGCGGGACAGCTGTGCATGTCGGCAGAGCGGGTCATCGTGCACGAGACGGTGGCGGACGCCTTCACCGCAAAGCTCATCGCCGCGGTGGAGGCCATGAAAGTCGGCACAGCGCTCGACTACGGCAATGACATGGGCTCGCTCGCTTTGGCTTCCCAGCTTGAGACAGTCACGGCCCACGTTGAGGATGCGAGGAGGCACGGCGCCACCGTCCTCACCGGCGGCCGGCACCGCCCGGACCTCGGCCCATATGTGTACGAGCCCACCCTGCTGGCCGGTGTTACCGAGTCGATGCTGTGCCGGAACGAGGAGACGTTCGGTCCCGTGGTGGCGATCTACCGCGTGGCGGACGATGCCGAGGCCGTCCAGCTCATCAACGACACCGAGTTCGGCCTGCACGGCAACGTGTTCACGGGCAGTGTCCGCCACGGCCGGGAGCTTGCGGCGAGGATCCGAACGGGCACCGTGAGTATCAATGACGCCTACAGCGTCGCCTGGGGCAGCACCGGCTCGCCCATGGGCGGCATGAAAGCCTCCGGGGTGGGCCGCCGTCACGGCTCCGAGGGCATCCTGCGCTTCACCGAGGGCCAGACTGTGACGGCCCAGCACCTGCTGCCGTTCGGGCCCGCGTTCGGAATGTCCGACGGCGACCACTCCAGAATGCTGACTTTTCTCTTGCGCGTGCTCAAGGCAGCGGGAAAGAAGTGACCGCCCAGGACAGCGGCCCGGCCGTTGACCACGATGTCGTTGTCATCGGCTCCGGTTTCGGCGGCTCGGTCGCAGCGCTGCGCCTCGCCGAGAAGGGCTACGACGTGCACGTGCTTGAGGCCGGCCGCAGGTTCGAGGACGGAGACTTCGCCAAGACATCGTGGAACCTCCGCAGGTACCTCTGGGCCCCGAAATTTGGCTGCTTCGGCGTCCAGCGCGTCCACAAGCTCCCGGACGCACTGATCCTGGCGGGCGCCGGCGTCGGCGGTGGCTCCCTCAACTATGCGAACACGCTCTACATCCCTCCGGCGCCGTTCTTCCAGGACAAGCAGTGGGGCCACATCACGGACTGGCAGGACGAGCTTGCGCCGCATTACCGGATGGCCCAGTCGATGCTGGGGGTGGTGACCAACCCGTGCGAGGGCCCGGTGGAGCAGCTGATGCGCGCCGCCGCGGACGAGCTCGGCGTTGGGCACACGTTCAAGAAGGCGCCCACCGGCGTGTTTTTCGGCATGCCGGGTGTCCGGGTCCCGGACCCCTACTTCGGCGGCGCCGGGCCCGAGCGTACCGGCTGCACGGAGTGCGGCAACTGCATGGTGGGCTGCCGCGTGGGCGCAAAGAACACCCTGACGAAGAACTACCTGGGCCTGGCCGAAAAGATCGGCGTGCGCGTGACGCCGCTGCGCACCGTCGTCGCCGTCCGCCCGCTTACCGACGCCGACGCGCCGGAATACGAAATCGTCACCGAGCGCACGGGGTCCTGGACCAAACGGGGCAAGGACCGGCAGGTCCTCACCGCCAGGCACGTGGTCCTAGCTGCCGGTACCTGGGGGACGCAGTCGCTTCTTCACGAGATGCGCGACGGCGGTCAGCTGCCCGGGCTGTCGGACAGCCTGGGGGTTCTCACCCGGACCAACTCAGAGGCGCTCCTCGGTGCCATGACGTCGCATCGCCCGCCCAAAGGCATGGACCTCACCAAGGGTGTCGCCATCACCGCCTCGTTCCACCCGGACGAGGACACCCATATCGAAAACGTCCGCTACGGCAAGGGCTCCAACGCGATGGGGGCCCTCTCGACAATGGCGGTGCCGGGTGACGGGCGGCTGCCACGGTGGGTGCGGTTCATCGGCGTCGCGCTCAAGAACCCGCTGGCGATCCCAAGCATCGAGCCGACCCCCTGGAAGTTCAGTGAGCGCACCATCATCGGGCTCGTTATGCAGACCCGGGATAACTCGCTTACCGTATCGGGCAAACGGCGGCTCTTCGGCGGCCGCAAGCTGACCTCCCGGCAGGGGCACGGCGAGCCCAACCCGACCTACATCGAGCCGGGCCACCGGGCGATGGGCGTCATCGCACGGCTACTGCAGGAGCGCGGCGGGCGCAGGACCTACGCCGGAGCGACGTTGGGGGAGATCTTCGACGTGCCGCTCACCGCCCACTTCCTCGGCGGCGCCTGCATCAGCGACAGCCCGGAGAACGGTGTCATCGACCCCTACCATCGGGTCTGGGGCTACCCAGGCATACACATCGTCGACGGTGCAGCGATCTCGGCCAACCTCGGCGTTAATCCGTCGCTGTCGATCACGGCCCAGGCGGAACGTGCGTTCTCGCTCTGGCCCAACAAGGGGGAGGCGGACCCCCGTCCCGCGCCGGGCGAGGCTTATGTGCGCATGGAGCCGGTGGCGGCGCTGCACCCGGCCGTCACGACGTTCACGCACCAGAGTGCGCGGGTCTGACGACCGTTTAGGGGCTTGAGGACCAATGCTCGGGAAAGTCACGCTAAGCCGATCTCCAGTGGTAACGATGGTTGCCTCGGTTCGTTGAGCCTGTATGGCTAAACATAAATATTTGACTGCGGCCGAGGAGGCCTCGTACGGGCGATTCGAGGCGCAGGCCCCGGAACTGGCGGTGTTGGAGCGGAATGTTGGTTGCCAGCCTTGGAACCCCCTGGCACGCGGACCGGTGGGGTGCTCTCCCGAAGGCAGGCGTGGTGTTATCCCATCCGTAGCATAAATAACAACCGCAACACTGTTCATTCTGGTACGGTTTGTTCACTCTTGCAGAAGCGCTGGGCTTCTGACCCGATGCTGATCGGGAAGCGCCATGCAGCCGCCAGTTATGGGACTTCAAGGCCACCGGAGTGGTTGACGAAAGGTCTCAATATGTTTCGGTTTTCAACATGCAGGGCTTTGACGCGCAGGGCTTTGACGGCGGTGGTCGTAGCCACTCTGACCGCTGGTGCCCTATTAATCGCTCCGTCGGCCTTCGCTGCAGATTCGGTAACCCAGGCCGTGACCGGTGGCACCCGTACCGCTTCCGTCGCTGCCCTGTCGCTTACCAGTGTGGCCACGACGCACACAGTTCAGAACAACACCGGCACAATGACGCTGACCGCCGATGACAGCACCGGCACCGGGGCCGGCTGGAACGTCACACAACAGGTCAGCGCCTTCGCCTACACCGGATCGAACTCCGGCACGGCGATCCCGGCGACTGCATTCTCCATCACCTCGGTCGGGGCGGTGACATCCTCGGCGGGCCAGGCGATCAGCACCACAGGCACCGACGCGGCGCCGACCGGCCCGCAGAGCGCTAACATCACCAGCGGCGTCTCCGGGACCCTGAACGCGGCGGTAACGGTCATCCGTGCCGGGGTGAGCTACGGGTCCGGAACCTATACGCAGCCAATTAACGTGACGCTGGCGATCCCGGCCGACAGCCGCGCCGGCACCTACACCGGAACCTTGACCACCACCATCACTGCCGCCCCGTAACACCTGCCCGGACGGATGAAACCTGCAGGGACGGGACCCGGTTCCAAGGTCCCGGCCCTGCAGCCATACCCCTCGGCCCAGAGGACAGTGAGTACCGATGATGACCGGATGGTCCAGACGGGCCGCAGCCGCGGTGCTGCTCGCGGCCGCGCTGGCGACCGCGAGCGTGGGCCCGGCGTCAGCCTCCCTGACTGCGAGCCTACAGGCCCTGACAATGCCTGCCGCGCCCTACTCACATAACGCGCAGACGACCACGGGACGGGCGGTGCTGACCGTCACCGACACCTCCACGTACATTGCCCCGGTGCCGCCGATGACGCAGGGTACGGGTATGGGCGTCGGCTGGAATGTGACCCAACGGGCGTCGGCCCTGGTTTACACCGGTCCCAACAACGGGACGGCCATTCCCGCCGCGGCCCTGGCCATCATCTCCGTCGAGGCTCCGGTCGCTTCCTCGGGCAGCCAGCCCGTTGATCCGGTGAACGGGCCGATGGTGCCGACGGTTTCGCCGGCCGGATCGCTGGATAGTGCGCGGATGGTCCTGCACGCCAACTCCGGCTACGGTGCCGGCACGTACACCCAGGGAATCAACCTGTCTCTGACCATCCCGGCCCAGAGCCGGGCCGGGACCTACACCTCGACCATTACCACCACGATCGGGTCCGGGCCGTGACCGGCCCGCGAAACCATGGCCTGCCACCGTCGTTGCGAAAGAAGTTCTTCCTGATGCCCCAGCCGTTTCCCCGCCGACGGGCCCGGCACCTGACCCGGCTCCTACTGACCATGGTCCTGCTGCTATCCGGGTGCGCCGTCGCGGCGCTGGCGGGACCCCTCAGTGGTGCCGCTGCCGCAGATGCTCCGCAGCCGGTCAACCTCAGCCTCAAGCCCGTTGACCAGCCCGGCCCTTATTTCAGCCTGATCATCGATCCCGGCCAGAGCCGGCAGCTGAAGGTGGAACTGGGTAACCACGGTGCTGCCTTAACCGCCGCCCGCACGTACGCCGCCGACGCCTACTCCCTGATCGGGGGCGGTTTCGGGGCCGGAGACCGGGACAGCGCCCCGACCGGGACCACCACGTGGCTGTCCTACCCGGCACAGGTTCTGCAACTGGCCGCCGGGCAGGGAAGCACGCGCACCTTCACCGTCGCCGTGCCGGCCGGCACGGCCCCCGGAGACTACATCAGTAGCCTGGTCCTGGAGAACGATGTCCCCCTTCAGGGTTCCGGATCCGTGGTCCTGAATCAGATCGTCCGCCAAGCCATCGCCGTGTCCATCCATGTCCCCGGCCCGCTTCAACCGGCCCTTGCCCTGGGCACCGCCAGCCATAAGATCACCGCGGACCGTTCCGTGGTCGACGTCCAGATCAAAAATACAGGTACCACCAACCTCAAACCCGCAGGCAACCTGGTCATCCGTGACCATAACGGTAAAACCGTTAGCCAGGCAGCGGTGACCCTGGACTCGGTCTACGCGCGCACCGACACCCAGGTCGAAACCACCCTTGACGGTAAACTCCAGCCCGGCGACTACACCATCACCATCACCCTGAACGACCCGGCCACCCGGGCCGGTGCCGCCGGCACCATCCCGTTCACCGTCACCGCTCCGGACGCTGCGACCTCCACGGGAGAGCAGCAGGGACAACTGCCCCAAATCATCCAGGACGCCGGCGCCGGTCAGGTGCCCTACCTGCTGGGCGCCGGAGTGCTTGCCGCACTGGCGGGTGCCGTCCTTATACGGCGCAAACGGCGCGGGCGCAGAGTGGCAGCACGCCGGACCGCCGCAGACAACCCCGGCAGAGAAAACAGACCGGTCAACTGAGGCCCGCACCCCTGGCCACCCGTCGCCGGAAGGTGTCGGGGCATGAGCATGGCATCCGACGGTCACTCAACCGTCCTTCGACCGCCGTTGCGCTTCCCATTCCTACATTGGCTCGGGCGGCGCATCACCTGGCATGGCGTCCAAGCTGCGGTACTCGCCGGTCTGCTCCACCCATCCGACCATTGTGGACACGGCGTCGCCCTGACGTCCACCCTTGGAGGGCAGCGGCCGCGGACCGCTACCAACTAATTCCTAGGCGGAACCACTTTCGACGTGCCAACGCCCGGACCCGGACGGCCAGGATGAACCCGTCGTCAACGCTCCGGCTGTGTCACATGGGATCCGACTGCGGACTCTCAGAACTTCACAAACGCACCATGTCCGAAATCCGCGAAGCTGTGACAGAGAGGTGCTGCGTGCGACGGGCCGGTTCGGCACGGACACCGGGAATTATCGGCAACTGTTGAAGGTGGCGCATCAGTGGCCCGAGCGGGTGTGGGCGGTCGAGGGCGCGAACGGCATCGGCCGTCCGATCGCACAACGGCTGCTGGCCGACGGGGAACGTGTACTGGACGTGCCAGCCAAGCTCGCGGCCCGAGCCCGGGTCTTCGATACCGGGCAGGGTCGTAAGGCCGATGCCACCGACGCCCACGCGATCGTGATACTCGCGTTGCGGGACAAGGGATTGCGCGAGGTCAGTCTCGACCCGGCGCTGATAGCGCTGCGCTTCTTGTGTGATCGCCGCGACGAGATCTCTCACGCTCGGGCGCAGGCCCTGAACCGGTTGCACCGGCTGTTCTTGGAGCTGCTCCCGGGTGGGGCCCCGGTGAAGAAGTCGACCGCGCAGTACAAGGCGCTGCTTGCCTACGGTGCGCCCACGTGATGTCGTGGGCAAGACCCGCCGGCGGATGGCCGCCGAGGAACTGGCCGACCTGGAACGCTTCGACGTCAAGCTCAAGGCGATGAAGGTCGAGCTGAAGGCAGCGGTCAACGCGCTCGGGTCGCATCTGATGGACATCCACGGCATCGGGCCGCCCGGGGCCGCCCGGATCTTGGCCGACGTCGCGGACGTGGCCCGCTTTCCCGACCGCAACCACTTCGCGTCCTGGACCGGGACGGCACCCATCGATGCCTGAAGCGGCGAACACACCCACCACCGCCTGTCTCGGGCCGGCAACCGGCGGCTGAACCACGTGCTGTACATGGCCGGCATCGTCCAACTCCGCAACGAAACCGACGGACGGGCTACTACCGGCGCAAGCGTTCCGAGGGCAAGGCATCCCTGGAGGCGTTGCGGTGCCTGAAACGTCGCCTGTCCGACGTGGTCTACCGCCAGCAGGTCGCCGACGCCAGGGATCGCACCATTGCCGTGGGGAAGGAGGCGGGCTCGGGAGGGCACTCGGGGGCGACTCTGTCATCCAGCGCGACCGACGTGACCCCGGACATCGGCTCTTCGGACAAGCCACAGCCCGGACCCGCACCCGCGACGCTACCCGCTCCCACGGCGCCGAGGAAGAGCACCGCTCGGGGGACAGCCGCCCCGTCGCGACGACGCGCCGGAGGTGTCAACGTGGAGCGCCCCACCGGACGAACGACGTTGTGACACCGACCAGCGTCGGCGCATACTCGACGGCCTCCCGGACCCCTACCCCTTGACACAAGTCGCCATAGAAGGGAGCCATGACCGGATGGCGGATGAGCGAACGGTATCCGCGGCAAGATCCGGGCGTTCCCTCAGGTGCCGACGAAGACACGTCCCATCGCGAAGATCCCCTGCTGAGGGATCCAGAAATCACCAAGGCGGGCCTGCTCGCGCAAGGGCGCTGGCGGCCCGGCGTCCTCACCATTGATCCTCGCGCTCGCATCGACGACCCGCCAAATCCGCTGCGGATTGGCGTCAAAGGGCAGCCCATTGGCGGTCAGTCCCGTCATGCCGACCTTCCCTACTCCCAACGTCGACGACGCAACAGCACCCATCGCCTTGAGCATCGCTGGCGACCTCCAGGCGGGGAGCGGCAGCAGTCGGCCGACGCTACTCATCACCCGTGTCATGGGCGAGCTGTCGAGGGTGAGCGTCCAGTCGACGAGTTGCGGCGAGGTGACGCGCAGTACATTCGGCGCGTCCCAGGTGACATCGATGTCGACGATGGTCGACTCCTGCACGCCGTGGCCGAACCAGCGCGAACAGGCGAACTGGGGTTGTGCGGACTCGTAGAAGTGCCAGATGCCGTCGGGGTCGCGGTGCCATATCGAGGTGAACTGGTCACCGACTGACGATGCGGTCCACCGGCGGAGCCCGAGCACATGGCCAGATGCGAACGGCTGCCCCATGACGCCGTAACCCGAGACGCGTTCGTCAGTGCCCGGCGGGAGCTGAGGATGCTGCTCGGACTCAAGCGCACAATCGCGTGGAGACTTCACGTCCCGAACGTACCCCCTTCCGCGACCTGACACCAGACAAGCGCATCATCGGCTGCTCACTCGTCGCCGATTCGCGGCTCCGGATGGCCGCAGCGCACGCTATCTGCGGCTACTTATGTCTTCCAAGACCGCTCGGGCCGGCGCAGGCTCGAGTCAGGTGCCCGGTCGGACGCTCTCATCGCGGCTGCCCACCTCGGTTGGGCGTGGCTCTTTCATGGCATGCGGACCGGCGGGGCGCCGTGGCGAGGCGTGGCTCAAGTAGGGTCTGCTCAGCTCGAAGTAGCGGTGCCCGTCCTCGCTGATAGATGTTCGACGATGCGAGGAGAGGCTGTTATGGATCAAGTAGTCATCGGGATGGACCCGCAAAGGCGTCGGTCACCATCGAGGCAAGGGATATTCGGAGAGAGGGGTCGCGTTGGGGATCACGCAGCGGGGCGCGTGCGCTACCGCTGCTGCTTCTCGTCCGGAGCATGCGTCATCGACGGATCTTGCGAAGCACGCCGAGGGCCAGTTGTGGGACACTTTTGATCATGAAGCGCCACGAAGCCGATGTCGTCGTCGTCGGAGCCGGCTTGGCGGGCCTTGCGGCGGCCCAGAACCTGACCGATGCGGGCCTGTCCGTGACGGTTCTGGAGGCGCGGGATCGTGTGGGTGGACGTCTGCTCAACCACCAGCTCGCAGGTGGCGGGATCGTCGAGGTCGGCGGCCAGTGGGTCGGCCCGACGCAGCTGCGTGTCAACGCCTGGATCCGCGAGCTCGGCCTGGAGCTCTTCGAGACCTACGACGAAGGCTTCAACCAGTTCGAGTACAAGGGTCGGCTTTCGCGATACCGCGGCGCGATCCCCAAGCTCAACCCGGTCGTGCTCGCTGATGTCGCCCAGGCGCAGGCGCGCCTTGATCGCATGGCCAAGCAGGTACCCCTTGACGAACCCTGGCGCGCAGCGAAGGCCGCCGAATGGGATTCGCAGACCGTCGCGACCTGGCTTTCGCGCCATACCTATTCCGGCGGCGCCCGCGGGTTCTTCCAGTTGATCTGCGAGGGGGTGCTTGCCGCCGAGCCCGCCGATCTCTCGCTGCTGCACTTCCTCTTCTACGTCAACTCCGGCGGCGGCATCGACACGCTGATTTCCACCGACGGCGGCGGCCAGCAACACCGCATCGTCGGTGGCTCACAGCTGATCGCACAGCGCGCCGCCGAGCGGCTCGGCGACCGGGTTGTGCTCAACGCCCCCGTCAGCAAGATCGTCGACGACGGCGAGTCGGTGGCCGTCTATGGCGCTGTCGAGGCTCATGGCGCCCACGTGATCGTCGCGATCCCGCCGACCCTCGCCGGGCGCCTCGACTACGAGCCCGGGCTGCCGGGGTGGCGCGACCAGTTCACTCAGCGCGCGCCGCAGGGTTCGGTCATCAAGTGCATGGCGGTCTATGACGAGCCGTTCTGGCGCGGCGACGGGTTCTCCGGCCAGGTCACCAGCACCGACGGGCCGATAAAGGTCGTCTTCGACAACACGCCGTCCACCGGTGGCGTCGGCGTGCTTCTCGGGTTCCTCGAAGGCGAACAGGCCCGCGCTCTGGGACGCGTGTCGCTCGAGGAGCGACGCGACGCCGTCATCGCCTGCTTCGCCCGCTTCTTCGGGCCCCGCGCCAAGGAGCCAATCGAGTACGTCGAGCGCGCATGGGCCGAGGAGATCTACAGCCGCGGCTGCTATGCGGGCTACTTCCCGCCCGGAACGTGGACCTCGCTGGGCTTCGCGCTGCGACGCCCCTGCGGGCGCATCCACTGGGCTGGCACCGAGACCGCCGAGGTCTGGAACGGCTACATGGACGGCGCCATCAGCTCCGGCGAACGCGCCGCCCGCGACGTCCTCGCTGCCGGCGTCCAGACGGCCCCCTGAGACTGCGTCTCGAGGACCGTCCCATCCGCCGTCGTCATCGGCAGCCCCCCCATGGCTTTTCCCCTCCGCCGCGCCCGAATCACCGGCGCACTGACCGCCGTACTGGCCCTCACCGCCCTGATCGGTCCGGCACCGGCCCAGGCTCACGATGGGCTTGAGGACCAATGCTCGGAAAAGTCACGCTAAGCCGATCTCCAGTGGTAACGATGGTTGCCTCGGTTCGTTGAGCCTGTATGGCTAAACATAAATATTTGACTGCGGCCGAGGAGGCCTCGTACGGGCGATTCGAGGCGCAGGCCCCGGAACAGGCGGTGTTGGAGCGGTTCTTCTTCCTGGACGACGCCGATCTGGACCTCGTCGCGAAACGGCGCGGCGCTCGCAACCGGCTCGGGTTCAGTCTCCAGCTGGTGACCGTCCGGCACCTGGGCACGTTTCTGGAGGACCCCCTCGACGTACCGACCATGGTGGTGGATTATGTGACCGGACAAGTGGGGGTGGCGGATCCGTCGTGTGTGAAGGGGTACTTGGAGCGGCGGCCGACGCGGTTTGAGCATCAGGCGGAGATCGCCGAGGTATACGGCTATGTCTCCTACGCCTCGGCGGAGGCGGAGTTGATCGGCTGGTTGGACGGGCAGGCGTGGACGACCGGTGATCAGCCGAAGCCACTGTTCTACGCGGCGGTTGGATGGTTACGCGCGCGGAGAGTGCTGCTGCCGGGGGTCACGACGTTACGGGACGAGGTGGCCAGTGTCCGTAAGAAGGCGGAGACCAGGCTATACGCCGCCCTGGCGGGGGCGGTGACCGGCGGGCAGGCCCTTGAGCTGGAGAAACTGCTGCAGGTGCCCGAGCGCAGCCGTTGGTCGCAGTTGGAGATGTGGCCCAAGGCGGGGAAGAACACGACCGGGCGCGGCATGGTCATGGCGCTGAACCGGGTATCGGAGATCGCTGGGATGCACCTGGGCGAGGTGGATGTGGGCGGGGTGCCCAAGCGGCGGTTGATTGCTCTGGCGAAGGAGGGCAGGAACGAGACGGCGACCAAGCTTTCCCGGTTGCCGTATGAGAAGAAGGGCGCCACGCTGCTGGCCACGGTGCGGTGGCTGGAGGTGAGTGCCACCGACGATGCCCTGGAGCTGTTCGATGTATTCATGTCCAACGAGCTGATCGGGCGGGCAAACAAGGCCGCGGAGAAGGCCACGCTAAAGCGGGCGCCGGTGGTCGCCCGGCACGCCCGGGTACTCAAGGCGGTGGTGGAACTTCTGCTCGAGGCCGAGGGGGCGAGTGAGGAGATTCCGTTGGGCCTGGTGTGGGCGATGATCGAGCACCAGGTGGGCTCCCGGGCGCAGATCGCTGCGGCGGTAGAGGGAATCCGGGAGATCCTCCCGCCGCCGCAGGCCGAACCGGAGGGGCAGTGGCGGGAGGCGGTCGTGGAGCGGTACGCCACCGTACGCGGCTTCGCCAAGATGCTTTGCGAGGTCGTCGGGTTCGCGGCGACCGCCGACGCACACAAGATCCTTGCGGCGATGCAGGACCTGGCGCATCTGCTGGACCTGCGGGAGACGGTGAGGGTGCCCAAAGGGTACCTCGATGCCCGCAAGGTCGACCTGTCGGTGGTGCCGAAGGGCTGGTGGCAGAAGCTCGTGTTCCCCGCCGGCAGGCCCGAGGAAACGGTGGACCGCAACGCCTACGTGTTCTGCGTCCTGGAGCAGTTCCACACCGCGCTCAAGCACCGCGACATCTTCGCGGCAACCTCCGACCGCTGGTCAGATCCCCGGGCCCGGCTACTGTCGGGGCCGGCGTGGGAGAACGCGGAGGGCCCGGCGCTGGGCGCGTTGCTGCTGCCGGAGCAGCCCGACTCTCTGCTCGCCGGCATGCCGGGACCTTGGATGCGGCATGCCGGGACCTTGGATGCGGCATGGCGGACGGTGTCCGGTGGGATGACCGCCGGCGGGGACATCACCGTGGACGCCGACGGCCGGATGCACCTCGGCAAGGACGACGCCCTGGAGGAGCCGCCCGGCCTGAAAGACCTGCGTACCCGTGTGGCGGGCATGATCCCGCGCGTGGACCTGTCCGAACTGGTGCTCGAGGTGATGGGCTGGCACCCGGACTTCACCGCCTCCTTCACCTCCGCGGCCGGCGTGTCCTCCCGGCTGACCGACCTGCACGTCTCACTCGCTCCGCTGCTGACCGCGCACGCGCTTAATGTCGGGTTCGGACCGGTGATCGCCGACGCTCCGGCGCTGACCCGCGACCGGCTCTCCCACGTCGACCAGCACTACCTCGGCTCGGACTCCTACGCCGCAGCCAACGCGGTGCTCATCGATGCCCAGGGCGCCAGCGACCTGGCGCAGGCGTGGGGCGGCGGGCTGGTCGCCGCCGTCGACGGGATGCGGTTCATCGTGCCGGTCCGCTCCGTCGACGCCCGCCCAAACCCGAAGTACTTCCACCGAAAGAAGGGCGTGACCTGGCTGAACATGATCTCCGATCAGTCCGTCGGGCTGGCGGCCAAGGTGGTGTCGGGCACGCCGAAGGACACCCTTCACTTCGTGGACCTGCTCTACAACCCCGACGGCAGCCAGCGGCCCGAGGTGCTGATCACCGACCAGGGTTCCTACTCCGACATCGTGTTCGGACTGGTCACCTTGCTGGGGTTCGACTACCGGCCGGTCCTCGCGGACCTGCCCGACGCCAAGCTATGGCGGATCAACCGGTCAGCCGACTACGGCCGGCTCGACAGGACCGCCCGGGGAAAGATCGACGTGGAGAAGGTCCGCCGGCACTGGCCGGACATCTGCCGGATCGCCGCTTCGATCCACACCCGCGAGGTCTCCACCCACGATGTGATCCGCATCCTGCAACGCGACGGCCGTCCGACCGATCTGGGCGAGGCGGTGGCTCACTACGGCCGGATTTTCAAAACCCTGCACGTCCTCACCTTCGTCGATGACCCGGCCTACCGCCGGGAGATGAAAGCGATGCGCAACCTCCAGGAGGGCCGCCACGCCCTGGCCAGGCACATCTTTCACGGCCGCGAGGGCAAGCTCCACCAGGCGTACCGTGACGGGCAGGAAGACCAACTCGGCGCCCTGGGTCTTGTCTTGAATTGTGTGACGTTGTGGAACACGGTCTACCTCGACCACGCCCTGACCGCGCTGCGGGAAGAGGGCCACCCGGTGCTCGGTGCCGATGTCGCCCGCCTGTCGGCGTACGTGCGCCGGCACATCAACGTCCACGGCCACTACTCCTTCCAACTTCCCGACCTCGCCGGCGGCCGGCGCACTCTGCGCGATCCCGATCACCGCGACAGCAACGAGGAGTAAGAAGAGCCTGAGAGGCAACGGAAAGAAACCGGGGCATTAAGGGGTGTCGGAAAACGATCATCTACCGACACCCGGTCACTGCCGGCGTGTGATTGTTAGCCGAGAAAGGCGGTTAATTCGCGGGATGAGTTGCCGGTTTCGGCGTCGGTCATGCGGAAACCTGAACGGGCGCTCGAGGGATTAGAATTTCGGGCCGGTCAGGAGCTCGGCAGTCGGTCGCGCCCCTCCATAAGATACGTTTCGTGGAGTCTAGAGCCCCGGTTTTAGGGATCGAAGGGTATCTTTGGCGCCATGGTCATGGAGGCCCGTCAGTGCGTCGGAGTAGGCCATGACAAACCGTTCATCATCGATGAGGGCGCCGAAGACTTCGCGGTCCGAGATGAAGGACAGCGGGTCCTGGCGCTGCCGGGCGGCGGCGGCCATCAGGGTGTCTTTCAGGCGGTCAACCACTTCGATGGGGTTGCCCTGCTCGTCGGTGCCTTCGTCGTACCGCGCCCAGCTGGCCACAATTGCTGCAGAGCGATGGATTTCGCCGTTGTTTGCCAGATTGATGCGGATCACCGGCAGGAGCCACTTGGGAATACGGTCTGAGCTCTCGGCGCACAGCCTGGCCAGGGTGTCGCGGACGTATTCATTGGAGAAGCGCTCGATGAGAGTGTGCTTGTAGGCGTCGAGGTCGATGCCCGGAACGGGCTGCAGGGTCGGCGTGGCTTCCTTGTCCATGTAGTCGAGCAGGAACTGGGAGAACAACGGGTCCTGGCAGACTTCATGCGCGTAGCGGTAGCCGGCGAGGTAGCCAAAATAGCACATGCCTTGGTGGCTGGCGTTGAGCAGGCGCAGCTTCATGAGCTCATAGGGTTCCACGTCTTCCACCAGCTGGACCCCGACGTCTTCGAAGGGCGGACGGCCGAGGCTGAAATGGTCTTCGAGCACCCATTGTTCGAAGGGCTCACAGACCACGGGCCATGCGTCTTTCACCCCGAATTCCTCCTCAATGGCGCCTCGGTCCTCGTCCGTGGTCACGGGGGTGATTCTGTCCACCATGCTGTTGGGGAAAGGCACGTTTTCCTCGATCCACCCGCCAAGCTCGGCATCTTTGAGAGATGCGAAGGCGGTAAACATTTTCCGTGCGACGTCGCCGTTGCCCTGAATGTTGTCACAGGACATCACCGTGAATGGCTCCAAACCCCGTTCGCGGCGCCGGGCAAGGGCCTCGGTGACCAGCCCGAAGGTTGTCCGCGGTGCGGCTCCGGGCTGGAGATCGTGGATGACGTCCGGGTTCTCGGTGTTGAATTCCCCGGTGACGTGGTGGAAGTTGTAGCCGCCCTCCGTCACGGTGAGCGAGACGATGCGGACGGCGTCCGAGGCCATCTTTTCGATAACAGCATCCGGGTCGTCGGGGGCGAAAAGGTATTCAATGATGGAGCCGATGACCCGCGCCTCCCGGGTGCCGTCCGGGTTTTTCACCACGAGGGTGTAGAGGCAGTCCTGGCTGTCCATTACCTGCTTCATGCGGGCGTCGCCGGGCAGGATCCCAACGCCGCAGATCGCCCAGTCAAGTGCGTGGCCGGTGTTCATCAAGCGGTCCAGATACATGGCCTGGTGTGCGCGGTGGAAGCCGCCGACGCCGAAATGGACAATTCCCGCCGTCAAAGCTGAGCGGTCATAAGAGGGTTTGCCCACAGCAGCGGGGAGTTCCGGGAGAGTTGAGCTGGTGAGTGAATGCATGTGTTTAGCCTTTCAGAATGTGCTGGTCGATCGGCATGGAGCCCGGTTCCCGGGCCCATGGCGGGCTGGCCTTTTCCCGGAAACAGCCAATGATTCTTGCCTTGCCGGGAAGGACAGAAAGTGCGTTGAACGTGTCCGGGATGGAGCCGCGCCTGCCGTTTTCGGCTGAACGCCCGGTGGAAGAGCAACAGACGGTGGCATTTACTGCCTCCTTGCTTGTGCAGGGGTCAGGACCACGGGATGATCCGGTCTGCCGCATGGTGGGTGGCTTCGATCAGCTGGGCGTTGGTTTCGTCGGAACCGGCCGCCCACGCTTGCGCTGCGGGGCGGTCTTTGCCGAAGAGGATGTGCCTGTCCACGAGCCGGGAAAGGCGCAGGTGCCGGGGTGTATCCAGGAACCACACCTCGTCCAGCTGCGCCCGGACCTGCTGCCACGGGGGCAGTTCCGCGAGGAGGTAGTTCCCCTCGGTGATGACGAGCGGTACGGCTGCGGGTACTTCAATGGACGCGGCCACCGGCTCGTCGATGGTGCGGCGAAAATCGGGCGCATAGACCACGTGCTCGTCCCGCCGTGCGAGGCGCTGCAACAGGGAGAGGTATCCGCCGACGTCGAACGTGTCGATGGCGCCTTTGCGTTCCCTGAGCGGCGTGCCGTCGATGATCTTGTTTCCCAAGTGGAAGCCGTCCATCGGCACCACGACGGCGGACCCGGCTCCGAGAAGTTTCTGCAGGCAGGCGGAGAAGGTGGACTTACCCGATCCGGGGGCTCCCACAATACCGAGCAGCATTCTGTTCCCGTCGGCGAGGCGAAGCCGAAGATCCGCCACGGCCCGTTCCGCCTCCGGTGACCGGGGCCTCCGGGTCCCCGGCAGTCCGGTGTCAGCGAGGTCCATCAGCGGCCCGGGTAGACGACGGCTTTGAGCTTGCCGGGCTGCTTGCCGGCTTTGAGCGCTTCCTCGGATTCGGCGAGGGCGAACCGGCCGGTGACCAGGACGTCCAGATCCACCTTGCCGTCGGCGATCAGCTGGATGGCCAAAGGCCACGTGTTGGTGTAGCGGAACACCCCGGAGAGCCAGATCTCCCGGTTCTGGATGAACGAGACGGGGAGCTCGACGTCGTCCGCCCCAAGCCCCACCAGGATGACCCGGCCGGCCGGCCCCACGGCCTTGATGCCGGAACGGACTGCCTGCGGTGCGCCGGAAGCGTCAATGAACGCATCGACGTCGAGCCCTTCCACGCTGTCGGTTTTGGCGTTGAGCGCGTGGGTCGCGCCGTGTTCCAGGGCGAAAGCCAACCGGTCTTCTGCGATGTCGGTGATGTAGATTTCGGTGGCGCCGAAGGCACGGGCCGCCTGGGCGGCGATAATGCCTATCGGGCCGGCGCCGGCGATCAGCACCCGGCTGCCGGGCCTGATCTCGGCGCGTTCGCAGGCCCAGAGCCCGACGGAGAGCGGCTCGATCAGGGCGGCTGCCTCGTCGCTGACGCTATCCGGGATGTCGTAGGCGAAGTCGCCCTGGATTCTCACGTATTCGGCGAACGCGCCGTCGATCGGCGGCGTGGCGTAGAACTCGATGTCCGGGCACAGGTTGTACCGTCCCGCTTTGCACTGCTTGCATGTGCGGCAGGGCCGCTGGGGCTCGACGGCGACCCGCTTGCCGATGCGGGACGGGTCAACGGCGCTTCCGACGGCGGCGATCCGGCCGGAGAGTTCATGGCCGAGGATCAGCGGGTGGTCCACAACGTAGTTACCGATCCGGCCGTGCTCGTAGTAGTGCACGTCGCTGCCGCAGACGCCGACGGCCGCGACCTTGACCAGAACCTGATCGGCTTCAAGCTGCGGGACGGCCAGGGTTTCCAGGGCCATCTCGCCCTGGCGTTTCAGGACGGAGGCCCGCATCGTGGCCGGTAGTTCGGGGTGCGCCAGGGTGCGGGACTGTGCGGTGGGTGTTGTCATCGGAGTAATCCTCTAAGAATTGAAAGTGGTGAGGGCCGGCTACTTGACGGCGCCAAGCGAGAGGCCCTGGACGAGTTTGTCCTGGGCGGCGAAGCCGGCGAACAGCACCGGCAGGGAGATCACGACGGCGGCCGCGCAGACTTTGGCGAGGAACAGGCCCTGGCTGGAGACGAAGCCGGTCAGGAAGACCGGGGCGGTTCCCGCCATCACGCCAGTGAGGACGCGGGCCAGGAGCAGTTCGTTCCAGCTGAAGATGAAGCAGATCAGGGCGGTGGCGGCGATGCCGGGCATCGCCACGGGAGCGACGACCTTACGGAGGGTGAGGAGCAGGCCGGCGCCGTCGATCTGGGCGGCTTCGAGCATTTCCACGGGCACTTCGGCGAGGAAGGAGCGCATCATCCACACGGCGATGGGCAGGTTCATCGAGGTGTACATCAGGACCAGGAACCAGATGTTGTCCAAAGCGCCGACGTTTTTGGCGAAGAGGTAGAGCGGCAGGATCGCTGCGACCACGGGCATCATCTTCGTGGAGAGGAAAAAGAACATCACGTCGGTCCACTTTTTCACCGGCCGGATCGACAGCGCATAGGCGGCCGGGATGGCCAGGACCAGGACCAGCACGGTCGAGAGGATCGAGGCAGTGGCCGAGTTGATCAGCGGCGGCCAGGGGCTGACCCCCGAGCTCGCCCCGAAGAACTCCTTGTAGGCGTCGAGGGTGAGGTTCGCAGCGAGGGACGGCGGATTGGTCGCTGCGTCCGTTTCGGAGTGGAACGAGGTCAGGATCATCCACAGGACCGGTGCGGCGAAGAGCAGGGCCAGCAGCCAGGCCGCGATCCCGGCAGCCGTATTGTTGCGGGTGGGGTCCATGCGGGACTTGCCGCGACGACGCGAACCGGTTTTCAGGGCCGTGGGCCCGGGGACCGTGTTGCGGGGTGCGGCCGGGGTGAGGGTACTCATCGTGCTGCCTCCTTCTTGAAGAGCGAGAATACGGTGCGGAGCGCGAAGGTCGCCACGATGATCGTGCCGATGACCACCACGACGCCGGCGGCCGACGCCAGGCCATATTCGTTGGCGAAGTAGAACGTCTGGTAGATGGCGTACGGCAGGTTGGCTGTTCCCAGGCCGCCCGAGGTGAGGGTGAAGACGGCATCGAAGTTCTGCACGATGTAGATGGCCCCGAGCAGGCCACCGAGTTCCAGGTACTGGCGCAGGTGCGGCAACGTGAGGTGGCGGAAGATGCCCCAGGGGCTCGCCCCGTCCATCTGGGCCGCTTCGACGGTGTCCATGGGACGCGACTGCAAACCTGCCAGCAGGATGAGCATCATGAACGGCGTCCACTGCCAGACCAGCGACACGATCACGGCCATCAGGGGCGCCTGGGACAGGAGGTCCGGCTGGGGCGCGTTATCGCTGCCGAACAGGGACCAGACCCAGGTCAGAATCCCGTTGATCAGCCCGTAGGTGGGGTTGAGGAGGGCATGCTTCCAGATCAGGGCGGCGGCCACCGGAACCACGAGGAACGGTGCGATCAGCAGGGTACGGGCCAGTCCGCGGCCGATGAACTTCTTGTCCAGGAGCAGTGCCAGTCCCAGGCCGATGACGAGGCTGGCCAGGACCACGGAGACCGTGAGGACGATGGTGGTGAAGATGGCCTGGCGCAGGTCGGCGTTGGTGAGGACCTGAACGTAGTTATCGAACCCGGCAAACCCGGTCTGGTCCGGGCGGAGGCTGTTCCAGTTCAGGAACGAAATGATGAGGGTCACCACGAACGGAAGCTGGGTGACGATGATGAGGAAGATCAGGGCCGGCAGCAGCGGCGCACGCCGTGCCCAGGCCAGTGCGCGTTCACGCGACCTGGCGTTCTTGGAGGTTTTGGATGCGCTGTGTCCGGGACCGGAGACGCGCGCTGTTGCTGTAGTCATGATGTTCTCCTGCGGTTCTGTGGCCCGCCGTCAGGCGGGCCACAGAACCTTTGGTGGGTTGCTGGTTACTTCTTGTACTTGTCGCCGATTTTCTGAGCGGCTTCCTGGCCCTTGGCCAGTGCATCCGCTACAGATCCCTGGCCGGCAATGGCGGAGCTGACACCTTGGGAGACAGTGGTGCCCAGGTCAGCGAACTCGGGAATGCCGACGAACTGAACACCGATGGCGGGACGCGGCTGGACACCCGGGTTCTTGGGGTCTGCGTTTTCAATGGCGGTCCGTTCGGCCTTGAAGAACGGGGCGGACTTCTGGAAGTCGGCGTTCTCATACGTGGAAATGCGCTTGCCGGAGGGGACCTTGGCCCAGCCGAGCTTTGAGGCGACGAGTTCCTCGTACTTCTTCGAGCTCGCCCAGGCGATGAACTTCCCGGCAGCATCCTGCTTCTTCGACGCTGCCTGCACGCCCCAGGACCAGGTCCACAGCCAGCCGGAAGAGTCGGTCTTCTTCACTGGAGCCTGGGCGTAGCCGATCTTGCCCTTCACCGGGGATGCATCGGCTTCCAAGGCACCTGCTGCGGACGTGGCGTCGTACCACATGGCCACCTTGCTCTGGCTCATGTTGGTCAGGCACTCGGTGAACCCGGCCTGGGCGGCCCCCGCTTCACCGTGCTTGCGGACAAGGTCCACATAGAACTCGGTCGCTGCAGTGAATTCGGGGGAGTTGACCTTCGCGTTCCAGTCCTTATCGAACCAGGTGCCGCCGAAGGTGTTGACCACGGTGGTCAGCGGGGCGAAGACCTGGCCCCAGCCGGGCTGCCCGCGCAGGCAGATGCCCTTCATGCCGGGCGCCGCACCGTCGGCCTTGGCTGCAAGGTCGGCCACCTCGTCCCAGGTGGGCTTCTCCGGCATGGTCAACCCTTTGGCGTCCAGAATGTCCTTGCGGTACATCAGGAAAGAGGACTCGCCGTAGAACGGTTCACCGTACAGCTTGCCGTCCTTGCCCGTCAGGGAAGCCGTGTAGGCGGGGAGGATGTCGTCCTGGTTGAACTCGGCATCCTTGGCGACGTTGTCCAGGGGCGCCAGCCACCCGTTGGCCGAGTAGAACGGAATCTCGTAGTTGGACAGCGACGCGACATCGTACTGGCCCGCCTGGCTGGAGAACTCCTGGCTGATCTTTGCGCGGACATCGTTCTCCGGCAGCACCGTGTAGTTGACCTTGATGCCGGTGTCCTTGGTGAAGTTATCTGCAGTCAGCCTTTGCAGGTCCTCCATCTGGGGGTTGTTGACCATCAGGACGTTGAGGCTGTTCTGATCGCCTGCCGCCGAACCGCCACCGGCGCCGGAACAGGCCGACAGGGCGAGGGCAAAAGTAATAGTGCCGGCCGCGACTGCGGCCAAACGGGACTTGGGTCGCATTAGGACTCCTTTGTTCTTATGAGGTCGGGATACCGCTGTCTGAGCCATCTGCATGCTTCTGCGTGGATTCCAGGACCCAGATGTCGGGGCATCACCGCCCCGTTCAAAACACTATGTGCACATCTGAGCGACCCGGAACCGCTCATGTGTTAAGTGACTCTAGTCATATATACTCATTTGAGCAATAGCCCGGACTCAAACGTTAAGTCGGTGGAAAGAGCAACGACATGCCCGAACAATCTCATGAGGAGCTTCTGGCGCGCATCGGAAGGGAGTACTACCTAGAGAACCGCCCCAAAGTGGAAATTGCGGCCAACTACGACCTCTCCCGGTTCCAGGTCGCACGGCTGCTGACCGAAGCCCGCGAGAGCGGCATCGTGGAGATCAAGGTTCATTTTCCGTCCCACCTCTCGAGCGCGGACGTGTGGCGGATTGAGACTTCCCTGAACGTGCGCCAGGTCATCGTCGTGGACGCAGTGGGTGAAGAAATCCAGGCCCGCGGGATCCTGGCAAAGGCCGCGGCGGCGGAAATCTCACGTCAGGCGCCCTCCGGCGGGACCCTCGGTATCTCCTGGTCCCGCACCCTGGACGTTGCCTCCCGGCTGGTCAGGGAACTTCCCCGATGCGACGTCGTCCAGCTGGCGGGCGCCCTTCCGGCCGAAGCAAACAGCAATCCGCTTGAGCTCATCCAGCGCCTGTCACATTTGAGCGGCGGACTGGCCTGGCCCCTGTGGTCACCTTTGGTGGTTGAGGATCCGGCGACGGCATCGGGTCTGCTGCGTCAGCCGGAGATTGCCGGGGCGCTGGCCAAGGCGGATTCCCTTGACCTGGCTGTGGTGGCAATCGGTGCCTGGAAGCCCGGCTGCTCCACGGTCTGGGAACGGGCGGATCCTGCGGTGCGCGAGGAAGCGGTGCTGGCCGGCGCCGTAGCGGAATGTTCAGGGCGGCTGCTGAACTCAGCGGGAGTTCCGGTCGAATCCGGACTGGACGAGCGCATCATAGCCGTCACCATCAAACAGCTGCAGCGGACCCCGAAGGTCATTGCCGTGGCGCAAGGGAAGGCACGGGCAGACGCCGTGCGGGCCGTGGCCAGGGCCGGTTTTGTCACCACGTTGATCGTTGATGAGCCGCTGGCCAAAGCCCTGAATGACCAGATCGATGAGGAGAATAACCAATGAGCGTTGTCATCGGAGTGGATTCCTCCACCCAGTCCTGCAAAGTCCTCGCCGTGGACGCCCAGAGCGGGGACGTCATTTCTTCAGGGGCGGCTGCCCACCCGGACCGCACATCGGTGGACCCCGAAATCTGGACCTCCGCCCTGCGTGAAGCATGGCAGGCAGCCGGCGCGGACCGCCTGGGTGGCTCCGTCGCCGCCGTCAGCGTTGCCGCCCAGCAGCATGGAATGGTCGCCCTCGACAGTTCCCGAAAACCCGTGTATGACGCGCTGCTGTGGAATGACACCCGCAGTGCAGCGGATGCGGCGCGCCTGCGGGATGAACTGGGACCCGAGGGGTGGGTCGACGCCGTCAACCTTGTCCCGGTCGCTTCGTTCACCATCACCAAA
Source organism: Arthrobacter sp. UYNi723 (assembly GCF_054057635.1). Classification (NCBI taxonomy): domain Bacteria; kingdom Bacillati; phylum Actinomycetota; class Actinomycetes; order Micrococcales; family Micrococcaceae; genus Arthrobacter; species Arthrobacter sp. UYNi723. Next base: position 14,065 of record NZ_JBSRZM010000011.1, on the reverse strand, counting down.
CTGGCATGGCTGGCACGGAACGAACCGGACGCCGCGAACCGGATCGCACAGGTGGTGCTGCCTCATGACTGGCTGAACGGCGCCCTGGCCGGCGAGTTCACCACCGACCGAAGCGACGCTTCGGGCACCGGCTATTATTCCGCCGTGACCAACAGCTACCGCACCGACCTGCTGGAACGCTTCTTCGGACGCATTCCTCAGCTTCCCCGAGTAGTGCCCTCTGACGAACCGGCCGGAAGCGTGCAAAGCGGTTGGGGAATAGAAGGGGCGCTCCTTGGGCCAGGTGCCGGTGACAACGCCGCAGCAGCCCTGGGCCTGGGCGTCCGCCCCGGCGAAATCGTCGTCTCGATCGGCACCTCCGGAACCGTATTCACCACAACACCGTCGGCTGTCCCCGATCCAACCGGGGCTGTCGCCGGTTTCGCGGACGCCACCGGCAACCATTTGCCTCTGCTGGCCATGCTCAATTCCGCCCGGGTCATGGCCGCCACCGCCTCAATGCTTGACATCGACCTGTCGGCACTCGATTCGCTGGCGCTGGCCGCCGACCGGGAAGCAGGAGGGCTGACATTCCTTCCGTATCTGGACGGGGAGCGGAGCCCCAACCTTCCCCACGCGACTGGATCCCTGACCGGACTGCGCAGAAGCAACATGACCCCGCAGAACCTTGCCCGCGCCTCAGTGCTGGGTGTACTCAATTCACTGGCCGACGCCATCGACATTCTTAAACAGTCCGGCGTAGCCCCGGATAAAGTGCTGCTGATCGGCGGAGGATCGAAGTCCAGGGCACTTCGCCAGGCCGCAGCCAGCATTTTCGGGATGCCCGTCGAGATCCCGACAACGAAAGAATATGTGGCGCTAGGGGCCGCTAGACAAGCGGCATGGTCAGCCTCCGGAAGCCTTCCCGACTGGCAACGAAGCGTTGAAGCCGCCTACGAACCCGAAGGACACTGGGGCGCCGAGGTGCGGGGACGCTACATCGACGCCCGAAAAAACATCTACGGAGTCTGAGCTAATTGTGACGGACGCCCACTGGGCAGGCTCGAACACAAGGGTTCCTTGTGTTCCCTATATGAGGTACCGGTAGACGGTGGCGCGGGAGACCCCGAGCATCTTGCCGATGTCACGGGCGTTGATTCCTTTGTCCTTGAGTTCCCTGGCTCTGGCAGCGGCAGCGTCATCTAATTTTCGGGGCCTTCCGCCGTGGCGGTTGTTGGCCGCGGCTGCGGCGAGTCCTGCTCTGGTGCGTTCGATCATCGTGTCGCGCTCCAGCTGCCCGAACGCCGCCATGATTGTCAGCATGGCGGTGCCCATCGGGCCGGTGGTGTCCAGGCCCTCGGTCAGGGAGCGGAAACCCACTCCCCGTTCCCGGAGATTCTCGATAACGTCCAGGACATGCCGGGTGTTGCGTCCCAACCGGTCGAGCTTCCAGACGGTGAGCACGTCACCGGCCTCCAGCCGTTCCATTGCCTTGGAGAGCTGGGGGCGTTCCGTCGTGGACCCGCTGACGCCGTTGTCGGCAAAGATCCGGGCAGCGCCGGCGGCCTGGAGTGCAGTGAGCTGCAGATCCAGGTTCTGTTCCGTGGTGGAAACCCTCGCGTACCCGATAGCAGCCATGGCCGTCCCTGCATTCTCTTATCCCGAACAACTTGTCGTTATGAGACTACCTGTTGTTGGACGGCATTCCGAGACAACGCCTGTCCGTGTCGCGCCGCGAATGTTGTCATTTTCAGAAGTCGCCTGCACGGAATATCAGAAGTCGTCTGCACCGCGCTTGTGATTCCGTAAGCGGATCCCTCACCGGGCAGGTTCGATGCCCTACGGTTCGGATACTGTTCGTCGCGATCGATCTAGCCGGCTTGGATACCTACGAAGCCAACGTGGCCCTGGGCCGCGGCGAGGACGAGCGGGACTACAGCGCCGCCGCCCAGATGCTCGGCGCGCTTGGCGCGGCCCGGATCCGCCTCCTCACCAACAACCCGGACAAAGTTGGGCAGCTGACAGCTCTCGGCGTCGACGTCTCGGAGCAGGTCCCCACCGGGGTGCACCTCTCGGCGGCCAATCACCGCTACCTGGCCGCGAAGCGCAGCCATACAGCGCACACCATCGACCTTCCGGCGGGGATCCTTCCGGCCGAGATCCTGCCCGCGGAGATCCTCCCGGCCGTGATCATTCCTTCCCATGACGAGCTGCTGGCCCGGGTGGATGCCCTTATTCCCCGGCTGCGGGAGCGCGCGGCGGAAACCGAGGAGATCCGCCGCATCCCGGAAGCCACCATGGCTGAACTGAAGGCAGCAGGTGTGTTCCAGATGCTGGCGCCGAAGGCCGTGGGCGGCTTCGGCATGGGCCTCGAAACCTATGTGGAGGTGGTCCGCCGCCTCGCCCAGGGATGTGTCTCCACAGCCTGGACCGTCGGGCACCTGGTGGAACATGTCTGGATGCTGGCCCGCTGGCCGCAGGAAGCCCAGGACGAAGTCTTCGCCAACGGGCCGGCGCCCTTGGCTGCCGCCACCGGTGCCCCTCCCGGGAAAGCAGAGAAGGTTCCCGGCGGTTACACCGTCTCGGGCCGCTGGAGCTTCGCCTCCGGCATCATGCACTCCGAGTGGGCGCTCCTGGCCGTGCAGCACGGCGAGGTCCGCCTGCAGTGCCTGGTACCGGTGTCCGATCTTGACCTCCTGGACGTCTGGCACACGGCCGGCCTGCGGGGGACCGGGAGCAACGATCTCCGCGCGGAGAACCTCTTTGTCCCGGCGCACCGCGCCCTGGAGTGGAATCTCCTGGCCGCCGCTGACAATCCCGGCAGTCGCATCCACCCGGATCCGAGCATCCACACCCCCATGGCCACGTTCCTGAACATGGTTGCCCCGGCCGCCGCTTTGGGGGCGGCCGAGCACGCCATCCAGGTGTTCCAGGATCTGATGATGGTGCGCAAGGTCAAGCAGACAACTCAGGCGCGGCAGGCGGATTCATCGCTCGCGCAGGCCCGGTTCTCCCAGGCCTACGGGCAGGTGGCGACTGCGCGGCTGCACTGGCAGGAAGCCGTCCGAGTAGTGGCCGCTTCCAACGGCCGGCGGCCTGTCGCTTTCACCGATGAGGAGCGGGCGCGGTACCGGCTTTCGCTGGGTCTCAGCGGCGCGGCGTCGGCCGAGGCTGTCCGCCTCATCCTGACGGGCTCCGGCGGAAGTGTGCACCGGCTGACGCACCCGCTCCAGCGGATCCAGCGCGATGTCAATGTACTGCTCAACCACGCCTCGCTGACCATGGATCCGATCTTGGAACAGGCAGGCCGCGGACTTCTCGACCTCGGCCTGTCCATCCCGGCCGAGCAGTTCTGACCGGGCGCATGGGACCCCTTGCGGGACCGCCGGCTTCGGAGAAGGATATGAGCCTCACTCGAGGAGGCCAGCCATGCTCCAGCTTGGAAAGTTTGAACGGTACCTGATCGAGGAATTCTTCGATGACTACCGCGCCGGCGCAATGACGCACCGCACCTTCACCCGTCGGGTCGCATTCATCATGGGAAGCATGGCGGCGGCATCGGGCGCGATGCTGCTCGTCGGATGCACACCCGAGGAAGTCCCACGCAGCACGGACCCCATGCCCACACCCACGCCGTCATCGTCGACGGCGGGCCCCGGCACCGCTTCTGCCGGTGCCGTTCCGGGGGCCAAAAGTCCGCTCTCCGTCCCGGAGGGCGCCGCGGGGCTGACGACGGCGACCGTGCGGTTCCCGGCCGACGGAACCGATATCAGTGGGTACCTCGCCCGGCCCGAATCCGGAGCAGCCGGCCCTGCGGTGCTGGTCTGCCACGAGAACCGCGGCCTGACCCCGCACATCCAGGACGTTGCCCGCCGCTTTGCCAAAGCCGGGTACGCGGTGCTGGCCCTTGACCTGCTCAGCAGGGAGGGCGGCACCGCCAGCCTTGACTCCGACGTCGTGTCGGGTGCACTGACCCGAGCCGGGGCACAGCGCCATGTTGCTGACTTCGCCGCGGCCTTTGACTACCTTCAGGGACAGGACTTCGTGGACTCCGGACGCATCGCCATGAACGGGTACTGCTTCGGCGGCGGGATCACCTGGCAGGCGGCGACCGAGCTGGCCGGACTGAAGGCCATCGCCGCGTTCTATGGTCCGGCGCCGGACCTGAACAAGGTGCCGGCCATCAAGGCGGCGGCGTTCGGCGTGTATGCAGAACGTGACCAGCGGATCACTGGTGCCATGCCGGCCCTCCGGGATGCCCTTGACGCCACCACAGTGACGCATCAGCTCACTGTTTACCCCGGCGTGGACCATGCCTTCCACAACGACACCGGCGAGCGCTACAACGAAACCCAGGCCACGGCCGCCTGGAACGACACCCTCGCCTGGTTCGGACAGCACGTCTGAGGCGTGACGCCAGCACGGCTGATCTGAGTAGCGCTATCTGACGTTTTGAGCCTCCAGAACGACAGATAGCGCTACTCAGCTGGGAGGGCGGGGCGCTCACCCGCGGCCACGGGTAGTCTTGAAGGATGAGCACCGCAATCCCACTAACGCTCACCTTCGGCGGGCGTTTCGCCCGCGAACTCGAGGAGCTGGCGGTTCCCTGGCAGGCGGAAGAAGCACCTGACCCGCAGCTGCTGGTCCTGAACGAGCCGTTGGCCGGCGAACTGGGCTTCGACCCGTCCTCGCTGCGGACGCCCGACGGGACGCGGCTGCTCATCGGCAACCAGATTCCTGAAGGTGCCACACCGGTGGCCCAGGCCTATGCCGGCCACCAGTTCGGCGGCTACTCACCCCTGCTCGGCGACGGTCGGGCCCTCCTGCTGGGTGAGGTCACGGACATCCACGGGCAGCTTCGGGACATCCACCTCAAGGGCTCCGGCCGGACACCCTTCGCCCGCGCAGGTGACGGTCTCGCCGTCGTCGGTCCCATGCTGCGCGAGTACATCGTCAGCGAAGCCATGCACGCCATGGGCATCCCCACCACGAGGTCCCTCGCCGTCGTGGCCACGGGCCGGCCCGTCCGCCGCGAAACCATGCTGCCCGGGGCGGTGCTCACCCGGGTGGCGAGCAGCCACCTGCGCGTCGGCAGCTTCCAGTTCGCCCGCGTCAACGGCGAGACGGACCTTCTGCGCCGTCTGGCCGATCATGCCATCAGCCGCCATTACCCGGACGTGGCGCTCGCCGACAAGCCCTATCTCGCGTTCTTCGAGGCGGTCATAGCCGCGCAGGCGTCCCTGGTGGCGCAATGGATGCTGGTGGGCTTCGTCCATGGCGTGATGAACACCGACAACATGGCCATCTCCGGCGAGACCATCGACTACGGTCCCTGCGCGTTTATGGACGCCTTCAACCCCGGCGCGGTCTACAGCTCCATCGACGCGGACGGACGCTACGCCTACGCCAACCAGCCGGTCATCGCCGAATGGAACCTCACCCGGCTCGCTGAAGCACTCCTGCCCCTGCTCCATGAAGACCAGGACCAGGCCGTGGCGCTCGCCGTTGAATCCCTCGGCGCCTTCCGCGCCCTGTACAGCGCTGCCTGGTCAGCCGGCATGAAGTCCAAGCTTGGGCTGCGCCCGGACACGCACGACGATGTCGCGTCGTCCCTGGTGGACGGCGTGTTGGCGCTGCTCCAGGAAGGCCAGGTGGATTACACCTCCTTCTTCCGGAGCCTCGGCTCGGCGGCCCGCGGCACCCCGGAAACTGCGCGGTCCATGTTTGCGGACCCGGGCGCCTTCGACGCCTGGGCCGCACGCTGGCTGGCCCTGGCGCCGGACGCGGACCTGATGGATCGTGTCAACCCCGTCTACATCCCCAGGAACCACCTGGTTGAAGAGGCTCTGGACTCGGCTATCGCAGGCGACCTGGACCCATTCAACCGGTTGGTGGACGTCCTGGCCGATCCGTACACGCAGCGCCCCGGGCTGGAACGCTACGCCGGCCCCGCCCCTGAAGACTTCGGGAGCTACCGGACCTTCTGCGGGACCTGAGCGAACACCAGGGATGGACGACGGCGGCGCGCGGCCGGGTGCCGCCCGCCGCCGTCGAGCATGGTCGGGTCACGCGACGCGGACGAAGGACGCTCCGGCGAGCCAGCTGATGGAGTGGACTTCGGTTCTGTAACCGTCCACCCCGCCACTGACAACTTGGCCGTTGCCGGCGTAGACGCCCACATGGCCGGCCGTGATGACCAGATCCCCTGGTGCCGGCGTGCCCACCACCGAGCCGTACTGGAAGAACTGGCCGGGAGCCAGGTCACCCACGCTTTTACCCACCGAGCGCAGCGCCTTCTCCACCATGGCGGTGCAGTCCTGCTGGATGCCGAGCTGGACTGCTAAGGGGGGCCCAATCAGCCCCACCTTCGACCCAGGGCGTCTGCAAAGTCTTTTGTGAGTGGGCCGCGTCTTAAGATGTGAGACGAACTGGGTCGTGGCTGTTAAAAGGTGAGAACTCCTGTTAATCCAGATGGTGTCTAAGCCGCTGGATTGCCAGGAGTGTGATGTCTCGGGACATCGGTGACAGTTCGGCCTCAGGACATTGGTGACACTCGATGTCTCAGGACATCGGTGACGCTTCCCCGTGCATGCCTTATTTGCGGAAGCGGGTGCGGGCCTTGCTGATCCCCACGTAAGCGGTGCCTTCGGGCGGCCAGAAGTACGCCGCAATGACCTCACCTTCAGTACGGGCGAACAGGATGCCTTCAAGGTCCCAATCAGCGATGACGATTCGCCCACCCATCTGCTTGGTCAAAGAGAACAGGGTCCTACCCATACTGACGACGCCGTTGGGATAGACCCGTAGCTTCTGGCTACCGGTGACTGCCGGGTGGGCAATGCTGCCGCTGATTTTCTGGGACCGGTCGGTCTCCTGAGGTGTCGGTGCCGACAGCGCTGTGGTGGTGCGCCCTGCTGTTTCCGTACCGGCGGCCACCACGGGTTCGGTAGCGCCCGGAAGCTGAGCCACCGGCCCCGGGCCCCGAGGTTCGGGAAGAATCGGCACAGGTTTCGGCCTGGGTGCTTCGGCAATTGCTGTGGCGTCCCACGACTGCTGTGGGGTGATGCGCCCGGGCAATCCTTGGTGCGGACGCTCGGTGTTGTAGATCAGGTCAAACCGGTCGACCTGGGCTTGGAGCTCTCCGTGGGTCTGGGCCAGGGGCTGCTTGTCCAGCCATCGGAACAATGTCTGATGGAACCGCTCGTTCTTTCCCTGAGTGGTCGGTTTGTATGGTTTGCCGGTGATCGGCTCGACGCCGAGCGAGGACACGTAGGTGACCAACTGGCCTTCCCACCCGCGACGCGAGGGGTTCAAAGCCATGCCGTCACGCCGGCGGATTCCCCGCAACCCGACAGCTGGGAAGAGGTCGCCTCCGCCGGACAAACAATCAAGCTGTGGATGTACGGCGGAGACACACAAGGCAATTCCTACGTGGACGAGCACCTCATCCCTGCTGCCGCCGATGAAGGAGTCACGCTGGAACGCGTACCGGTGGCCGACACCAAGGACGCCCTCAACCGTGTCCTGACCGAGATCCAGTCCGGCACCACCGACGGCGAAGTGGACCTCGTCTGGGTCAACGGAAACAACTTCGGCACCGGCAAAGAGGCCGGGGCATGGGCCTGCGGCTGGACCTCGCTGCTGCCCAACATGAAACTCACCAACCCGGCGGATCCGCTGCTCTCGGAGGACTTTGGGACTCCGGTGGACGGCTGCGAAGCCCCCTGGAGCAAAGCGCAATTTACCATCGCGTACAACTCCGCCGCCGTCCCTGAGCCTCCGACCACCCTCACCGGCCTGCTGGAGTGGGTCAGGGCGAACCCGGGGCGCTTCACATACCCGGCGCCGCCGGACTTCACTGGCTCCGTCTTTATGCGGGAAGTGCTCTATAGCGTCTCCGGCGGCTACGCCAAGGTGCCGCTGGCCTTTGACCAGGACGCATTTGACAGGCTCAGTCCCGCCCTCCTGAACGAACTTGAAGACCTGAAACCATCCCTCTGGCGGCAGGGATCCACCTACCCGAAGTCTTCCGGCGAGCTTGATGCGCTTTATGCGGGGGGACAGGTTGATTTCACCATGACCTACGGCCCGGCCGCCCTGACCAAGCTGGTGGCGGATGGAACCTACCCGGCCACGACCAAAGTGCTCACTCTCGACGAGGGAACCGTAGGCAACGCAAGCTTTCTGGCCATTCCTTCAACCTCGGGCCAGCGCTCCGGAGCCATGGTATTGGCCAATGTGGCCTTGTCGGAGGAGCAGCAGGCCACAAAGGCGGACCCCAGGATCTGGGGACAGTTCCCCGTCCTTGATTCAGAAGCACTCAGCCCTGAGGGCCGTGCCCTGTTCGAACAGCTCCCGTCATCCCCCGTGGTGCCGGGCTATGAGGTGTTGTCAAAGAACGCGAACCCGGAGCTTTCCGCTGAGTGGGTGCCTGCTCTGGATGAGGCCTGGCGGAGGCAGATCCTTGCTGGCGGCTGAGGTCCTGAGGGCCCGGTTCCGGCCGCGGACGGAGGGTGGTCCCGGGAGGAGGGCCCGCGTCCTGGGGGCGCTCCTGGCGGTCCCCGCTGTCCTGCTTGTCGCCTTCGTGGTGGTTGGCGGGTCAGCCATGGTCGCGGCCCAGAGTCTGGGGCTGATGCCGCTGGTTGGCAGGCCGGAACTTTCGACGGCGGCCTACACAGCCCATGGCGGTGACCTCCTGGTTGGAGTGGGGCTCTCGCTGGCCATCGCCGGAGCGTCCACTGTCCTGGCGTGCCTGATCGGGTTCACGGCAGCCCTGATCATGATGCAGGGCAGGTGGTACGGAAAGCTCGTGGCGGCCATGAGTTCACTGTCCATCCCCGTTCCCCACATTGTGGGGGCAGCCACGGCAGGTTTGCTGCTGGCCGATTCCGGGCTGCTGGCCAGGGTTTTTGGTGCAGCAGAGGGCTGGCCCGACATCGTGGGAGGTCAGTGGTGGCTGGCCGTCATTTTTGAGTACGCATGGAAGGAGTCAGCGTTCGTGGGACTCGTCCTGGCCGGCACGCTGGCAACCCGATCCGTGGATTACGAGGAAACCGCCGCCCTCCTGGGCGCAGGGAGGCTCCGCCGTCTGCGCCACGTGCTGCTGCCCCTGAGCCTGCCCTCCCTGATTATTTCCGGCACCATTGCGTTCATCTACAGTTTCGGTTCCTATGAAGTTGCCTGGCTTCTGGGCCGGCCCTATCCCGAGCCGCTGCCCGTCATGGCCCTGCGCCTGTACAACTCGGTGACGCTCACCTCGCGGCCTGAGGCGGCCGCCGTCGCCGTCGTCACGGCAGTGGTGTCCCTGGGTGCGGCACTCGCGGCACTCGCCTGCCTCCGAAGGATTCCACTATGGCGATAACCCTGCCGCCGGGGCTCAACCAGCAGACCTTACCGAAAGACGCGGCGCAGAACGGGCTGACGCGTACCCGTGCCGGCGGGCGGATCCTGTGGTCGGCAACTGCCGCGGCCCTTTCGGTGTGGTTTGTGCTGCCGCTGGTGCCCCTGGGTCTCTGGGTCTTCGCGGACCGCTGGTCCTACCCCGCACCTCTGCCCCAGGACTGGAGCATGCAGAACGTTGAGTCCGCCCTGTCCCGGGGCGCGGCCACGGCTTTTGCCGGCTCACTGGGCCTTGGCCTTGTGGTCAGTGCCGTTGCCACCCCGCTTGGTGTCCTGGCCGCCCGGAGCCTGGCGTTCCACCCTTCCCGGTGGTCGGCCGCGGTCAGTGCCCTGTTGTTCGCTCCGCTGGCGCTGCCGGCCTTCGTCGCGGTTTCGGGCTGAATGTGCTGCTGGTCCGGCTTCAGATTCCCTCCTACGCCGGCGTCGTCCTTGTGCTGGCGGTCTATGCCCTGCCCTACACGACCTATATCATGCGGCTGGCGTATGCAGCCCATGACATCGGTTTCGAGGAAGAGGCCTGCACTCTGGGCGCCACCCGGGGCCAGGTGTTCCTTCGGGTCCAGCTGCCCCTGATCGCACCGGCCCTGGCCCGGGCGGCTTTCCTGGCCTTCCTGGTTGGATGGAGCGACTACCTGGTCACCCTCCTCGTCGGCGGCGGTTCCCTGGTGACGGTACCGTTGCTGGTGGCATCCGCCGCGTCGGGGACCGGCAACGACGGTATCGTGGCGGTGCTGTCCGTGATGGCGCTGGCGCCCCCGCTGGGACTGTTGCTGTTGCTGGGTCTGACAGGACGACGAGGGCGGGGAGGCCGGTCATGAGGCAGGGATTGGATCTGCAGGGGCTTTCAAAGTCGTTCAAGGGATCGCGTGTGCCCGCACTCGAGGAGTTCAGCCTTTCGCTGGTGCCCGGTTCCTGTACCGCGGTACTGGGGCCGTCCGGGTCCGGTAAGAGCACGCTCCTGCGGACGGTGGCGGGCCTGGAGATTCCGGACCGCGGCAGTGTTCTGCTGGACGGCCAGGACCTTGCAGCGGTCCGGCCCGAACGGCGGGGGATGGCGATGGTTTTCCAGCGGCCGCTGCTTTTCCCGCACCTGAACGTTCTTGACAATGTGGCTTTCGCTGCGACAATCCGTGGTGTTCCGCGCCGGCGGGCCCGCGCAGATGCGGAAGCTTTTCTCGACTTGGTCCAGATGGAAGGGACGGGCAAGCGGGCAGTTTCTGACTTGTCCGGAGGCCAGCAGCAGCGGGTGGCCATTGCCCGCGGCCTGGCCGCCCGCCCCGAGGTGCTGCTTCTGGATGAACCCTTCAGCGCCCTGGACCCCGAACTGCGCTCAGACATGCATGAGCTGCTGGCACAGGTGCGGGAGAAACTGAACCCCACGATCCTGATGGTCACCCATGACCGGGACGAGGCTGCGGCGGTGGCCGATCATCTCGCCGTGATCAGTGAAGGCAAGCTGCTCCAGCACAGCACTGTCCAAGAGATGTACACCCGGCCCGCCACACTCCAGGTCAGCCGCCTCATGGGAGGGACCAACGAGATACCGGGAACAGTACGTGATGGCGTGCACTACTCCGCACTGGGCGCCCACGCGCTGCCCGGAAACCACCAATGGCCGGAAGGACCGGCCACGATGGTCATCCGCCAGGAACGCATCATCCTCCTGGACGAACACAGCCCGGGCCTGCCAGCGGTGGTCTCCGGCATCCGCAACCGCGGGCCCCGGAAGCTGGTCACCATGGAAGCCGCCGGAGTGAACCTGCATGCAGAAGCAACCGCCAGCCCCGCCCTCGCCACAGGGGATGCCGTCCGTATCCAACTTCCCACTCCCGCATTGGCAGTAGTCGGCGGGACGTCAGAACACCGAAGTGCGCCCTTGACTTCCCCTGACTGGAAGGTTTTAGCGTGACAGTATCAGCAACCAAAAACTGAAGTGAAGGAGATGGCCATGGCCCTGCAACAAGGAGAGGTTTACCGCTGCCCGGATACCGCCTGCGGGTGTGAAATAACGGTCACCAAAGGGGCAGCCCCGGGTCACGGCGGAGACCAGGACCCGGTCTGCTGCTGCGGACACAGCATGGAAAAAGTGGACTGAAACCGGAGGGAGCAGCCCGGCGCCCAAGTGGCGGGAGAAGCAGAACCGACGCACGTTATGTGTCCGCGTTCACAGAACAAGGAGCGACCAGAGGCCTACCTTTCTAGGGTAAGCAGTTCCGTTTCAATGAAAGGCAGCAAGACGATGTCCGCAACATCTCCCGTGGCACACCAGCCACACGCCTTCACTCATCATCTCGCCCGGCGCATCGCCGCGGGTGCCATCGGCGGTATTGCAGGGGGCCTGGTCTTCGGCGTTCTTATGGCCATGATGGGCATGCTGCCCATGATTGCCTCCATGGTCGGTTCAGATTCTGCCGTGGTGGGCTTTGGAATCCACCTCGTGATCTCAGTCCTGATCGGCTGGGGCCTGACCGTGCCCTTCGCCGGTCTCCTGACCTCCTATGGCCGGGCTGCGCTGATCGGCCTTGCCTACGGGGCACTCTGGTGGGTACTGGGCCCCCTGCTGATCATGCCCATGATGCTGGGCATGCCCCTGTTCATGATTGATGCGACCGCAGGACTGTCCCTCATGGGCCACCTGATCTACGGCGTCATCCTGGCCCCGGTGGCCTTCCGCATCCTGAAGTCCGCACATGAGCGATAACTGGGAAAAAGGGCTGGAAGCCGCCGTGGGCGGCCTCCAGCCCTGGTCTCCGGGCCAACGCGAACCATATCCACTCACGGCAGGGCCGGAGGACCCCTTCACCTGCCTGAACGAAGTGGACCTCTTCGCCGACCTGTCCGCTGAAGAGATGCACGCGATGGACATGATGGCCCCGGCGCGGATGTTCCGTCGTGGGGAGCTCGTCTTTAGCCAGTCCCAGCCCGTCACCGCGCTCTTTATCCTCAAGTCAGGCAGGATAAGGGTCTTTCGGGTCGCTGAGGACGGGAAAGCCCTCACGATGGCCATCCTGGAGCCGGGAGCTGTCTTCGGGGAAATGATGCTGGTGGGCCAGCGCATGTATGACAACTATGCCGAAGCCATCGAGGACTCCGCTATCTGCCAGCTGGGGGTCGAGGACGTCGAGACGTACCTGATCTCCGACCCCCGGATCGCGATCCGCATCTCACGGCTGCTGGGGGAGCAAGTGGGCCGACTCGAGGAACGCCTGACGGACCTGGCATTGCGTCCGCTCTCGGCCCGCACCGCGTCCATCCTGATCAGCCTCGATGCGGCGGCACCCAGTGGCAGGTTCGGGCAAAGCCGGGCCATCCGGCTCACCCACGAACAGATTGCCGGACTTCTAGGCGCAACCCGGGAAGCCACCAGTAAAGCCCTGGCCGACTTCGCAGCCAAAGGAATCATCCGTCAAGGCCGCGGCCGCATCACCATCCAGAACCCGGCGGCTTTGCGGGCAGCGGCTGGAAGCACCGTCGTGTGACCGGGAATCAACCCGGAGGCCGGGCAGGTTGCATGAGCAGGGGACCCCCACCCAGACCGAAAGCCTTCAGAGATCCGACGCATGAAACGAAAACCAAGGAGCCACCATGCCCCGCATCCCTGCCCACACCCTCGACAGCGCCCCCCTCGGATCCAAGGACATAGCCACCCATCTGCAACGGCGAATGGGAAAGTTCCTGAACATCCATGCCGGCATGGCCCACTCACCGGCCGTGATCGGCGCCTACGGCGGCATCTCGAAGGCCATCGCAGACCACGGGTCCTTCGACGCCCGGACCAAGGAAGCCATTGCCCTGGCCGTGGGCAACCAGAACGGCTGTGACTACTGTCAGGCAGCGCGCACAGTCTCGGCACGCAATTCAGGGCTCACCGACGACCAGATCCTCGCAGTACGCGCAGGCGAGGTGGACTTTGATCCGAAGCTGGCCGCCATCACCGAAGTGGCCCGCGAAGCCGCGGCACGGACCGGGAATGTCTCCGACCCCGTCTGGCAGGCAGCACTGGACGTCGGCTGGACCGACGAAGAGGTCACCGAAGCCTTCGCGCACATTGCCGCGAACCTCTTCACGAACTACTTCAACCACTACGCAAGGACAGAGCTGGACGTCCCGGCCGCACCGGCCCTGAGCGCCTAGCTAGCTGGCGGGACCCTTCCAAGGTGAGACGTAGTCAGCGACCTCATCCTCGCTCGGCGTCCTGCCCGCGGCTTTGCGGGTAGTTCCGGCGCGTGCGGCCACCATTTCGTACTGTCGGATGTCGCGGCCGGCCAGGTCAAACCGGTCGATGCCTGGCCGTCCGCGGCAGCGAGCACCGTCCCCGGCACCGTGGCGGTGGAGGTGTGGCTTTCCTTCGCTGGCACCGAACCCGGCAGGTAAAGTGCCATACCCCGCACCTTGCCCGCTCGCCCAGTAAGGGAAGTACTGGGAGCCAAACCCTGCTCCAGAAGGTGCCCTTTACTGCAGAGCCCGGTCGGGGCCGTAGTCGGTCTTGTGTCGACCTTCGGCTTCAGGCTATCGGCTGTGACCGGGCGCTGCCGGTTTGCCCTCGACGTTGATGGTAGTCCGCTCGTCGTAAAAAGCGATCAGGCCTGTGAGTGTTACTCGTCGCGTTATTTGCCGATGTCGGCGTCGGTTTCGGTGACAACGGGCCGGGCATGGAAATGCCCCGCCGGAGGGTTTCGGCGGGGCA